>NZ_JAMYKY010000024.1:0-83631 GCF_040317695.1 Mesorhizobium sp. M1403
TAATAGATGCGACCTCGCTGCTTCATGGCCCACACTCCATCTCTGATGAAAGACTAGTGTGTTGCCCTCACCGATTGAGCCCACCGTCAGAACTGGACATTGGCGAAAGGCAGATCCTGATCCTAAGAGGCGTTCGAGCACTAACCGCAGAGACAGCTTCCTAGCTGCAGCGTCGTCAATGCAACATGTCTGGGCTCAGCGGGCCGCCGCCCGCTGCTCGAGCGAACGTGCGTATTGCGTCAGCGGAAAGCACATGACGAAGAAGATCAGCGCTACCAGCCCGTAGACTTTGAACGGTTCGAAGGTCGCATTGTTGATTGCGTTGGATGTCCTCACCAGCTCCTCGAAACCGATGATCGAGGTCAGCGCGGTCGACTTGATCAGCTGCACCAGGAAGCCGACGGTCGGGGCGCGGGTGATCGAAAACGCCTGAGGCAAGATGATCAGCCGGAGTTCCTGCAGATAGTGCAGGCCGAGGCTGGCGCCGGCGTCCCACTGGCCGCGCGGCAGCGCATCGACGCCGCCGCGCCAGATCTCGGCGAGATAGGCGCTGGCAAAGAAGGTCAGGCCAAGCACCGCCGCGGTCCACGGCTCGATGCGCAGGCCCAGCATCGGCAAGCCGAAGAACATCAGGAAGAGCTGCATCAGCAGCGGCGTGCCCTGGAAAAGCGCGATGTAGCCGGAGGCAAACCGCCGCGCCCATTTATTCTTGGCGATCCGGAAGAACAGCACGATCATGCCGACCACGGCGCCGCCGACAAAGGCGGCCAACGACAAGAGCACTGTCCAGCGCGCCGCCAGCAGCAGGTTGCGCAGAATGTCCCAGAAGGTGAATTCGATCATGACACGCCGGCTCCAAGAAGCCGGCGCCCGCCGCCGACCAGCAGCCGGCGCAGCCCAATCGACAGGATGAGATAGACCATCGTCACCACGAAATAGGTCTCGAAAGCCCGGAACGTGCGCGCCTGCAGCATGTCGGCTTCATAGGTCAGCTCGCGCACCGCGATCTGCGACACCACGGCGGATTCCAGCATCATGATGACGATCTGGCTGGTCAGCGCCGGATAGATCACCTTGAGCGCCTGCGGCAGCACGATCTTGATGAAGACCCGGCGCGGCCTGAGCCCAAGCGCCATTGCCGCTTCCGTCTGCCCGGGCGGCACCGCGTCGAGTCCGGCGCCAACGATCTCGATCGTGTAGGCCGCCATGTTGAGCGTCATCGCCAGCATGGCTGCCAGCACGGGATCGAGCCTCACGCCGATGCTTGGCAGCCCGAAGAAGATGAAGAACAGCTGCACCAGGAACGGCGTGTTGCGGATCACCTCGACATAGACGCCGATCGCCCGCTTGAGCAGCAGCGGGCCGTTCCGCCGCCCTGCGGCGCCGAGGATGCTGAGCAACGTTCCCGCCAGCGTGGTCACGGCGATCAACAGGATCGTCGTGGCCGCGCCGCGCGCGATCGCCCCTGTCGCCCCGGCAAGCCAGCCGAAGTCGAGGCTATAGGTCACCGGCCGTCAATCCTTGAGATTGGCGGGATCGAGCGGTGTCTTCAGCCAGGCCTTCGAGCTTTCGTCCAGTTTGCCGTCGGCCAGCATCTTGGCAACCGCATCGTTGACCGCTTGCTTGAGGCGGTCTTCCTTCTTGTTGAGGCCGATATGCGATGGCGAGGTGAGAAGCTGGAATTTCTGTTCCGGCTTCAGCGCCTCCTGGCGGGCGAGCACCTGGGCGCCGACATCGTTGCCGACCACCATCAGCTGGGTCTGGCCCGAAATGAAGGCCTGGATGACGGAATTGTAGTTGTCGAAGCGGCGGATGTCGGCCGAGGCGGGTGCTGCCTCGGTCAGCGAGGTGTCTTCCAGCGTGCCGCGATTGACGGCGATCGACTTGTCGGCAAGGTCTTCCTTGCCTTTGACCGCAAGTGCTGCAGGGCCGATGACGGCGATGTAATAGGGCGCGTAGGCGGCGGCGAAATCGATCACCTGCTCACGCTCCTTGGAATAGCCGACGCTCATCAGCAGGTCGACGCGCTTGTCGGTCAGGTACGGAATGCGGTTCTGCCCGGTCACGCTGACCAGATTGAGCTTGACCTTGAGCTGGTCGGCGATGGATTGCGCCACGTCGATGTCGTAGCCCTTGATGCTCATATCGGCGCTGGCCGAGGAGAAGGGCGGGAAATCGGAAAAGATGCCGACATTGATGGCGCCGGCCTTGACAATGTCGTCGATCGCGTCGGCATTGACGGCCTGGGTGGTGAAACCAAGACCGGCCGCACCGAGCATCAGCACGGCTGCGATAGATGATTTGAGTTTCATGTGAAGTGTCATTTTTATTCCCCTGCTGGAAGCTTGTTTGTTTGAGTGCAACCGCCGGCTCCAGCGCGGCGGTAGCCTTTGGATTCCCTAGTGGACCATGATCGTCTCCGAAAAACGGTTCCTACTTTTTCGGGGTCATGGTCGAACGCGTCAGCCCGCCTTGCCGGTGATTGCCGGGCTGAAGACCATCAGGCTGAGGATCTCGAACAGCACCTGCGCGCCGGCATGCGCCGTGTTGGTGGTTGCGTCGTACTGCGGTGCCACCTCGACGACGTCGCCGCCGACGATGTTGAGGCCTTTCAGGCCGCGCAGCAGCTCGAGCACTTCGCGCGTCGTCAGCCCGCCGACTTCCGGTGTGCCGGTGCCCGGCGCAAAGGCCGGATCGACGCTGTCTATGTCGAACGAGACATAGGTCGGGCCGTCGCCGACTATCCTGCGCGCCTTCTCGATGATGGCGGGAATGCCGAGGCCGGTCACCTCTTCGGCATGTACCACGGTCATGCCGGACTCATAGGTGAACTCCCAAAGGTACTCGGCCGAGCCGCGAATGCCGATCTGGATGGTGCGGCTCGGGTCGAGCACGCCGTCCAGCACCGCGTTGCGGAACGGCCCGCCATGGTGGAACTTGGTCATGTCGAACAGGCCGCTGGTATCGCAATGGGCGTCGATATGGATCATGCCCACCGGCGCCTTCTTGCCGACAGCCTTCAGGATCGGGTGGCTGATCGAATGGTCGCCGCCGACTGACAAGGGCAGGACGCCGGCGTCGACGATCTGGTTGGTGCGGCGTTCGATGTCGTCATGGCTGGTCTCCAGCCGGTAGCGGCTCTGGAACGGCACGTCGCCAATGTCGGCGACTTTCAGCTCATGCGTCGGTGCGCATTCCAGCACATGATTGTAGGGGCCGATGCGCTCGATGGCGCGTAGCGCCCTTGGCCCGAAACGGGCGCCCGGCCGGTTGGTGACGCCCAGATCCATCGGCACACCGATCATCGCCACCTGAAGATCGCCGAAATCCGGATTGTCGGCGGCGATTTTACGATAGGGCGCCGCGAGGAAGGTCGGGATGCCGGAATAGGGCGCCAGCCGCGTGCCGGTCTTGGAGAAGATCTTGTCGGCGACACGCTGGAATTTCGGGTCGAACATTTCGCCGCCATGGCTCTCGCCGTATTTGCGGCGCAGCGCTTCGAGCTTGCCGCGGTCATAACCCATGTCGGTCCTCCATGGCTGGTGCAGCGCGGACGGCGGCCTCGATAGCCGCAGCCGTTGGCTGCCTGCAGATTTCACGTCTTGATGCAATGCTTGGGCAAAGTGTCCTGTAGCTGCATTGAAAAATCAATTGATATTGTTAGGGTGTTCGCTGTGAGAAAATCTCACAGAGCTTAGGTTCCAAATGGCCAAGCGTTTGCCACCGCTCAACCCGCTGCGCGCCTTCGAGGCGACGGCGCGCCATGCCTCGCTGACCAAGGCGGCGGCCGAGCTGAACGTCACCCACGGCGCCATCAGCCATCAGATCAAGGCGCTCGAGCAATCATTGGGCGTCAAGCTGTTCGAGCGCGCCGGCCAGCGGGTGAAGCTCACGCCGCACGGCGCCGAGTTGCTGCCGGCGGTGTCGACCGCCTTCGACGGCATCGCCGCCGCCACGCAGCGCATGACACGGCCGGCCAGCACCGGCGCGCTATCGGTATCCTGCGTGCCGGCGCTGCTATTGCTGTGGATGATCCCGCGGCTGGGCAGCTTCACTTCGCAATATCCGGATATCCGGCTGACGCTGATCCCATCCAATGATGCCAAGGACGTCCGCGCACCGCATATCGATGTCTGCGTGCACTATGGTGACGGCAGCTGGACCGATTGCTGGATGCGCAAATGGTCGGGTCTCGAACTGTTCCCGGTGGTCAGCCCGACGCTGATCAACAACCGCCCGATCCGCACCGTCCGCGACCTCGCCGATCACGTCTTCCTGCATGGCGACGACGGCCGCGAATGGCACACCTGGCTGGCCGCCGCCGATGCGCTGGACCTGGAGCGCGGCCGCCGCCACCATCTCGGCGACGCGCGCATGGCGACCGAGGCCGCAGTCCACGGCCATGGCGTGGCGCTCGGCGACACGGTGACGGCAAGCGGACTGCTCGCCAGGGGTCTGCTTGTCGCCCCGTTCAGCCTTTCCGTGCCGGCGGTCGACGATTTCTACGTCGTCTGCCGCAACGAGATGAGGTCGGCGCCGATCGTGCAATTGTTCATCGACTGGCTGTTTGCCGAGAAAGAGCAGGCCGACCGCCGCGCCGACGCGCCGGTGGCGGGCCGCATCGGCACTCGCCGCAAGCGTCCGGCGCTCAAGGTGGTCGGCGCCAAGACCGCATCCTGAGGCCGAAATTGCCGTAGGCGACGCTTGCCGCAGGGGCTTCTTTTTGTCGGGCCAGCCCGCAAAGCGGGAGGCGCTTTCAAAAATTCGATGCTAAGAGCCATTTGGAGCAATTCCAGGAAAAGTGCGCAGCGGTTTTCCATCCGGAATTGCGCTAAACAAAAAGCTAGAGCGAGCAGCGAAGGCGGCATTGAGCGATGGCAAAGACCGATATAGCGCGGCGCGTCTACAACCACACCTGGAAGCTCGACCCGATCGTCCGCAGCCTGCTGGACACCGATTTCTACAAGCTTTTGATGCTGCAGATGATCTGGGGCATGTATCCCAAGGTCGATACCACTTTCTCGCTGATCAACCGCACCACTTCGGTCCGCCTTGCCGAGGAGATCGACGAGGCAGAGTTGCGCGAGCAGCTCGACCATGCCCGTACGCTGCGCTTCTCGAAGAAAGAGATGATCTGGCTCGGCGGCAACACCTTCTACGGCCGCAAGCAGATCTTCGAACCGGAATTCCTCGCCTGGCTGGAAAATTTCCGGCTGCCCGAATACGAGCTTTCCAGGCGCGACGGCCAATACGAGCTCACCTTCAGCGGTCCGTGGATGTATACGACGCTGTGGGAGATCCCGGCGCTGGCAATTATCAACGAACTGCGCTCGCGCGCGGCCATGCGGGCGTTCGGGCCGTTTGCGCTCGACGTGCTCTATGCCCGCGCCAAGGCCAAGATGTGGGCCAAGACCGAGCGGCTGAAGGCGCTGCCCGGCATCCGCATTTCGGATTTCGGCACCCGCCGCCGTCATTCGTTCCTGTGGCAGCGCTGGTGCGTCGAAGCGTTGAAGGAGGGCATCGGCGAGGCCTTTACCGGCACCTCCAACGTCCTGCTCGCCATGGACAACGACCTCGAAGCGCTCGGCACCAACGCGCATGAGCTGCCGATGGTGTTCGCCGCGCTCACCAATTCGGAAAAGGAATTGAAGCAGTCGCCCTATAAGGTGTTGCAGGACTGGCAGCGCTACTACGGCGGCAATTTGCTGATCGTGCTGCCGGACACCTTCGGCACCGCGGCGTTCCTGCGCGATGCGCCGGACTGGGTCGCCGACTGGACCGGCTTCCGCCCCGACAGCGCGCCGCCGATCGAGGGCGGCGAGAAGATCATTTCCTGGTGGCGCGAAAAGGGCAAGGACCCCAAGCAGAAGCTGCTCATCTTCTCCGACGGGCTTGAGGTCGAGACCATCGAGGAGACCTACCGCCACTTCCGCGGCAAGGTGCGCATGTCCTTCGGCTGGGGCACCAACCTGACCAATGATTTCGAAGGCTGCGCACCGACCGAGACCAACCGGCTCGACGCCATCTCGCTGGTCTGCAAGGTCACCGAGGCCAATGGCAGGCCGGCGGTCAAGCTTTCCGACAATCCGGCCAAGTCGACAGGCGACGAGAAAGAGATCGAGCGCTATCTGCGCATTTTCGGCCAGAAGGACCGCGTGGAGCAGTTGGTGAAGGTGTGAGGTAGGGAACTCTTGCGTAGTATGAGTTCCTTCTCGCCCGCCTCTGTCCTACCGGACATCTCCCCCACGAGGGGGGAGATTGCGCCCTCATTGCTGCTTTCGCCAATCGCTAAAGTTGCAGAAGGAGAGCCGACGGCGGAACCGCCGATCTCCCCCCAAGTGGGGGAGATGTCCGGCAGGACAGAGGGGGGCGCCGCAGAGCGCTGCATTTCTGCAATCAGGCCCTTTCCCGGCCTCGTCGCTTCGGTGGCTCTCCTGTCACCCGCGCCCGCCTTCGCCCATGCCTCCGACCGCGGCCACGTCCTGCTCCTCCCCACCGGCTACTACGTCGCCGGTGGCGCGCTCGCCGTCGCCGCCAGTTTCCTTGTCCTGGCGCTACTGCGGCCGGACTCCCTCGACCGCTTCTGGCGCAAACGCCTGCCGCTTTTCACCTTCGGCGACGGCGCGCGGACTGCTGTCAGCCTGATATCCTTTGCCGGCTTTGCAATCCTCATTGCCGCCGGCCTGTTCGGCAGCCGCGATCCGCTCTCCAATCCGCTGCCGCTGACCGTATGGACATTGCTCTGGGTTGGGCTGGCTTTGCTGCAAGGGCTCGGCGGCGATCTCTGGTCGTGGCTCAATCCGTGGTACGGGACTTGCCGCGTCGTCTCGCGCCTGTCCGACAGAACGCAGCCACGGCGGCTGCCCCAATGGCTCGGCTATTGGCCGGCTTTCGTGCTGTTCTTCGCCTTCGCCTGGTTCGAGCTGATCGACCCGGCGCCCGATGACCCGGCGCGGCTGGCCTGGGCCGCCGGCGTCTACTGGCTGCTAAGCTTCGCGGCCATGCAGGTCTTCGGCTACCGCGGCTGGACCCGCAGCGGTGAGTTCCTGACAATGTTCTTTTCGATGGTGGCGCGCTTCGCCATCGTCGAACGCAACGAGGACGGCCGGCTCAAACTCTGCTGGCCGGGCGCTAAGCTGCTCGAGGTTGCGCCGCTGCCGCTAAGCGGCGTCGCTTTCCTGCTGCTTGCGCTGTCGTCGGTATCCTTCGACGGCCTGTCGAAAACCTTCTTCTGGCTAGGCCGGTTCGGCATCAATCCGCTGGAGTTTCCGGGACGCACCGCCTTGATCGGCATCGGCAGTTTCGGCCTTGTGCTGACCTTTGTCGTGCTTGCGGCCGTGTTCGCGCTTGCCGTCTTTCTTGGCCAGCACCTTGCCGGCAGCAAGCATTCCCTCGGCCACGCCGCAGGGCTGCTGGTCTGGTCGATCGTGCCGATCGCGCTCGCCTATCACTTCGCGCATTATCTGACGGCGCTGCTGGTCGACGGCCAATATGCGATTGCCGCTCTCTCCGACCCGTTTGCGCTGGGCTGGAACCTGTTCGGTACCGCCGAAATGCCAATTGAAGCCGGCGTCGTCGCCGGCGCCGGCTCGGCGTGGTGGCTGTGGAATCTCCAGGCCGGCGTCATCATAGCCGGCCACATGCTTGCAGTGCTTGTCGCCCATGGCTTGGCCTGGCGGCTGCATCCCGTTCCCGCTCGCGCCGCGCTCAGCCAGTTCCCGCTCACCGCGCTGATGATCGCCTACACCGTCTTCGGCTTGTGGCTGCTTGCGACGCCAACCGCCGGGTGAACGAGATGCGCGATGCCCGTCAATCGAACCTTGGGGAAAGCTCGCTTGCCACGTCAGAGCTTTGGTGATTTAGTTTGTACACATGCAATTTTCGGCCCTCTTAGCAAGAGTGGCCCGCCTCGCTACAGCCATTGGTCAAAGCTCAAAAACAAGGGGAACTGCCGTGACTGACAAGAATGGGTTTTTCGATCTCTCCAGATCCGCTCTCACCCGCCGCACGGCGCTGAAGGTCCTTGCCGCCGGCGCCGGTCTTGCCGTCGCGCCGGGCTTCGTGCGCTACAGCCAGGCGCAGAGCTCGGCGCCGATCAAGATCGGCTTCCAGTCGCACCGCACCGGCATCGGCGCCGCCTATGGCCGCTGGTACGAGAAGACCACGGCCGCGGCGGTCAAGGCGATCAACGATGCCGGCGGCATCAACGGCCGGCCGGTCGAGGTGATCATCGAGGATGACGGCACCGATCCCGGCCGGGGCGCCGAAGTGGTCGGCAAATTCGCCTCCCAGCACAAGACCGACATCGTCTACGGCACGCTGTTTTCGCATGTCGTCATCGGCTCGGCGCCGGCCGCCGGCGAGGCCAAGATGCCCTATTTCGTCGTCAGTGAAGGTCACCACGTCGCGTCGACCAAATTGAACCGCTACGTCTTCCAGCCCGGCATCACCGACGTGAAGAGCCAGATCCAGTCGATGGCGCCGTGGATTGCCGCCAATGCCGGCAAGAAGGTAACGCAGATATTCCCCGATTTCGCTTTCGGCTACGATCATCGCGACTACCTGCCGCCGGCGCTGAAGGCGCAAGGCGCCGAGGTCATCGCGCAGATCGCCATCCCGCCGACGGAATCCTCCTTCACCAAATATTTTCCGCAGATCCCGGCCGAGACCGAGGTGATTTACCACGTCATGGTCGGCCCGGCGGTGCTCACCTTCGTCAAGGAACTCGGCGAGTTCTACGGCTCCAACCGGCCGCAATTGTTCGGCTTCATCGATTCGCTCGAAGCCACCGACATCAACAGCCCCGGCCTCGAATTCCTCGACGGCAGCCATTTCTGGGAAGGCTCGCCACGTTATGCGCAGCCCGATGACTCCCCTGCACAGAAGGCCTATCGTGCCGCCGTCGGCATCGACGACAATGGTGCATCTGTCGGCGATCCCAAGGACGTCTCCACCGCCGCGCACATGTTCGGCTGCTGGGAAACGCTCTACGTCGTCAAGAAGGCGATGGAGGATGCCGGCTATAAGGGCCCGGAAGACCGCGCCAAGCTGGTCGAGGCGACCGAGGCGTTGACCGAGTTCGCCGAGGGGCCCGAGCATCCGCAGGGACCGAAAACCTTCAACGGCAAGATCCACCAGTGTTTTGGTATCCAGAACATCTCCAAGGTCGAAGGCGGCCGGCTGAATGTCGTCCACAAGACCAAGATCGAGGACGGCCTCTACGAGCCGGAAGGGGATTACACGACGCAGGCGCTGTGAGCTTGGCTGCTGCAGCAAGCGTGAGCGCCAAGACACCCCCCTCTGGCCAGAGGGGGGTGCTTCGCGCATCCGCCGGTGCTTAGCCGATGCACTTCGGACCCCACCTGCTCCTCGCCGCCCTCGAAGGCCTCGTCACCTCCGCCGTCCTGGCGCTGACGGCGCTTGGCCTGTCGCTGGTGTTCGGCGTCATGCGCGTCGTCAATGTCGCGCATGGCGAGTTCTTCATGCTGGGCGCGGTGCTTGCCTGGGCGATTTCTACGGCGATATCCGGCCATCCGGCGCTCGGCTTCCTGGCCGCCCTGGTGCTGGCGCCGCTGATCGTCGGCTTGATCGCACTGCTCGCCGAACGGCTGGTCCTGCGCCGGCTCAACTACAATCCGGAAGCCACCATCGTCGCCACCATCGGCATGCTCTACATCATCCAGCAATTGGCGCTGACCTTCTACGGCCCGGAGGCGCGGCCTGTGGAGCCGCCGTTCAGCTACCGCATCCTCCTGCCGTGGTTCGGCTATTCCGGCTACAAGCTGTCGATCATCGCCGCATCCGCGCTGCTTCTGGTCGCGACCTGGCTGGTGCTGACGCGCACGAAAATCGGCCTCATCATGCGCGCCACGCAATATGACAGCGAGACGGCGCAGGCCTTTGGCATTCCGGTGACCAGAGTCTATGCCGGCGTCTTCGCGCTCGGCGCCATGTTGGCGGCTGTGGCCGCGGTGCTGATCGTGCCGATCAGCCAGGCCCACTATCTGATGGGACAAGACCCGCTGTTGCTGTCGTTCATCGTCGTCATCATCGGCGGCCTCGGCTCGCTGCGCGGCACGGTCGTCGCCGCGGTGCTGATCGGCCTTTCCGACGGCATCATCTCGGTGTTCTTCTCACCGACGCTGGCCAAGATCATCGCCACCTTGCTCGTCGCCATGGTGCTGGTGTTCCGGCCGCAGGGCCTGTTCGGGACGGCATCGCGATGAAGGATGCTTCGCCGGCAAAGCCATATGCGCTGCACCTCGGCGTCATCGCCCTGCTTTTCGCCCTGAGCTTCGTCTTGCCGGAATACCATCACGGCCTGCTCGCTCGCATCATGGTGCTGGCGGTCTTCGCCATGGGCTACAATCTGCTGTTCGGCTATGTCGGGCTGCTCAGCCTCGGCCATGCCATGTTTTTTTCAGCCGGGCTCTATGGCGCCGGCCTCGCCGTCATTCATCTCGGCTGGAGCGTATCGGCCGCCTTTGCAGCCGGGCTTGCCTGCGGCGCACTTCTCGCGCTGGTGATCGCGCTGCTGGCGCTGCGCACCTCCGGCGTCGCCTTCATGATCGTAACAATGATGTTCGCTCAGGTATTCTATCTCGTCATCCTCTATCTCGCCGCCTGGACCGGCGGCGACCAGGGCATGGTCGTACCGCAGTCGATGCGTGTCCTTGTCCTGGGCAGCACGTCGCTCGACCTCACCAACCCGACCGTGCGCTATATGAGCGCGCTGGCGCTGTTCTCGATCGTGCTGCTTATAAGCCTGGCCATAGTCCGCTCCGGCTATGGCCGCGTGCTGGTCGCCATCCGCGAGAACGAGGAGCGGACAAAAATGCTCGGCTACGATACGTTTTCCAACAAGCTCGCCGCCGTCATCGTCTCCGGCACCATCTGCGCGGGTTCCGGCGCCGCCTATGCGCTGCTGTTCGGCTATGTCGGCTCGAGCTTCGCTTCGGTGCAGTATTCCATCCTGCCGCTGCTCTGGGTGCTGCTGGGGGGTGCTGCCACCACGCTCGGGCCGCTGATCGGCACGCTGTTCATGTACTATGTCATCGACGTCGCTAGCGGCTACACCTCCGCCTATCTGCTGATCGTCGGCATCGCGCTGATCCTGCTGGTTTTGTTTTTCCCAAAAGGCATTCTCGGCAGCATTCGCCAGCGCTGGCTCGGATGGCTGCCATGATGCCGCTTTTGACCACCAAAGACCTGTCGCGCAGTTTCGGCGGCTTGCGCGCCGTCGACGGCGTCGACTTCGCGCTGATGCCGGGCGAGATCCGCGCTGTCATCGGCCCCAACGGTGCCGGCAAGACCACCTTCGTCAGCCTGGTCAGCGGCCGCATCCAGCCCTCGTCGGGCACGATCATCTTCGACGGCGCCGATATCACCAGCCTGCCTGCCTACGCCAGGGTTCGCCTTGGCATCGCCTATACATTCCAGATCACCAGCGTCTTTGCCAATCTCAGCGCCTACGACAATGTTGCCCTGCCGGTGCAGCGCACGCTGACCGACAGCCGCTCGAAGGGCGCGGTTCACACCGGCGTCATGGCGGCGCTCGAGCGCACCGGACTTGCCGACTGGGCGCAAATGCCGGCCGGGCAGTTGTCCTACGGTCACCAGCGCCTGTTGGAAGTGGCGATGGGGCTGGCACTGAAGCCGCGGCTGCTGATCCTCGACGAACCGACGCAAGGGCTGGCCGACAGCGAGATCGACAATTTCATCGAGCTGGTGCGCGAGATCGCCGATAGCGCCACCGTGCTTTTGATCGAGCACAACATGCCGGTGGTCATGCAGCTCGCCGACCGCATCACCGTCTTCAACGCCGGCAGGATTTTAGCTGAAGGCACGCCCGAGCAGATCCGCGCCAATGCCGCGGTGCAGGACGCCTATCTGGGGACGACCCATGGCTGAGGCCCAGTCCAGGGCACTGACGATCTCTGGGCTTGATTGCTTCTATGGCGAGGTCCAGGTGCTCTATGGCCTCGATCTCGTCTTGAGCGAGGGCGAGGTGCTCTGCCTGTTCGGCCGCAACGGCGCCGGCAAGACGACGACGCTGAAGGCGATCATGGGCCTGGTGCCGGCAAGCGCCGGCTCGATCCGGCTCGAAGGGCGGGAATTGACCGGCCTGCCGGCGCACGAGGTGCCCAAGGCCGGCGTCGCCTATGTGCCGCAGGGCCGGCGGCTGTTCGCCGAGATGACGGTGGCTGAAAACATCGAGATCGGCCTGATGGCCCGCAACAAGGGCAAGGCGACGCGCGAAAACGTGCTCGATCTCTTCCCGCTGCTGCGCCAGCGCCTTAGGCAGCGTTCTGGCACGCTATCGGGCGGCGAGCAGCAGATGCTGGCCATGGCCCGCGCCCTGTGTCTGGAACCACAGGTGCTCCTACTCGACGAGCCGACCGAAGGGCTGATGCCGTCGATGATCGCCAAGATCCGCGAAACCGTTTCGAAGCTGCGTGCGCTTGGCGTGTCGACAATCCTTGTCGAGCAGCGCGTCGATGCCGTGCTCTCGGTCGCAGACCGCGTTTGCTTCATCGAAAACGGCCGCAACCGCGAGACGGTCGACGTTGAGGAACTGCGTGCTGATCCCTCGGCGGTCCGCCGCTATGTCGGCGTCGGCTGATCAGGCAAAAAACAGCAAGCCGGCGAGCAGGAAAGTCGGGATCAGCACGGCGCCCGACCACGCCATGTAGCCAAAGAAGCTCGGCATCTTGATGCCGCGATGCCTGGCAATGGCATAGACCATGAAATTCGGCGCATTGCCGACATAGGTGTTGGCACCCATGAACACCGCGCCGGCCGAGATGGCCGCCAGCGTCGAGGCGAGCTCGGTCATCAGATGCTGCGCATCGCCGCCGGCCAGCTCGAAGAACACCAGATAGGTCGGCGCATTGTCGAGGAAGGACGACAGCGCCCCGGTCAGCCAGAAATAAGCGAGATTGTCGGGCGCGCCGGTCGGCGAGCTGACCAGCAGCACCAACGGCGCCAGCGCGCCGTCGAGGCCGGCCCGCAATATGGCGACGACCGGCACGATGCAGATGAAGATGCTGGCGAACAGCTTCGCCACCTCGGCAATCGGCCCCCAGCTGAAGGCGTTTGCGCCGCGAAACTCCTTTGGCGAGACGACAAGCGACGTGAAGGCCAGTATCAGGATGGCGGCGTCGCGCACCAGATTCTGCAGCTCGAGGCTGACGCCCTGAAAAGAGAAACTCACTCCCGGCTTCCAGGCAGCGGAAATCAGGATCGCGGCGATCACCCCTGCCAGCAGCGGGATGTTGGCCAGGCCGCGAATGCGCACCTTGCTGTCGGGCGTCGGATCCTTGATCTTCGGCGCGCCTTCCTCCCGGTGATGCATGATGATGTCGATCGCCAGGAAAACCGCCAGCACCACGCCGGCGACGAACAGTGTCTCGGGCAACAGGTGAACTGTCGTCCAGAAGAAATCGACGCCGCGCAGGAAGCCGACGAACAGCGGCGGATCGCCGAGCGGCGTCAGCGACCCGCCGATGTTGGACACCAGGAAGATGAAGAAGATGACGACATGGGCGTTGAAGCGCCGGTTGTCGTTGGCGCGGATGAGCGGCCGGATCAGGATCATCGAGGCGCCGGTTGTGCCGATGATCGAAGCAAGCACAGCGCCGCCCAGCAACAGCCCGGCATTGACCAGCGGCGTGCCGTGGATGTTGCCGGCAACGAAGATGCCGCCCGAAATGGTGAACAGTGCGAACAACAGGATGATGAACGACATGTATTCGGTGAGCAGCGCGTGCAGCACCGCCTGCGTTGCCGACGGGATGCCGAAGGCGAGCGCCAGCGGCCCGATCACCAACGCTGCCCAGAAAGCGGCAATCTTGCCGTAATGGTGCTCCCAGGCATGACGGAAGAGCAACGGCCCGGTCGCGATGCAAAGCAATAGCCCGGCAAACGGCAGCACCCACCACAGCGACATGGCGGCGCCCGGCAATTCGTGCGCTTCGGCCGCGAGAACCGCTCCCGGAGAAAAGATTGCGGCAATCAGTGCAGCACTTGCCGTCAACGCCGCAAACCGCATGGAGCCCCTCAAAAGTCTGTCAGGTTCGGCTGGATGACGTTCAAATCAGTGCCACGCCGGCATCGCGCATCCGGCCCAGCATCCTCTCCACGGAGCCGTTGAGATCGATGCCGCGGCAGGCGTCGAGCCGCACGGACGTCTCAAAACCGAGCTTGACCGCGTCGAGCGCCGAAAAGGCGACGCAGAAATCCGTCGCTAGGCCGACCAGGGTCAGCGTCTCGATGTTCCGATCCCGAAGATAGCCGGCAAGGCCGGTCGGCGTCGTCCGGTCGTTCTCGAAGAATGCCGAATAGCTGTCGATCGCAGGACGGAACCCTTTGCGGATCACCAGCTCGGCCTTGCTCCAGGCGAGGCCCGAATGGAAATCCGATCCCAGGCTGCCCTGGATGCAGTGATCCGGCCACAGCGTCTGGTGGCCATAAGGCACATCGATCGTTTCGAACGGTTGCTTGCCGGGGTGGCTGGAGGCAAAGCTGGAATGGCCGGCAGGGTGCCAGTCCTGCGTCAGCAGGACGTGCTCGGTCCGCCGGATCAGGTCGTTGACCAACGGCACGATTTCGTCGCCGCCAGCCACTTCCAGGGCGCCACCCGGGCAGAAATCGTTCTGCAGGTCGATGACGACAAGCGCTTCGTCGGCCATGGAGCCTCCTTATTTTCTTGGTCTTGAGCTTAGGCTCCAATGAAAACGCGACCGGACGCAGAAACTTGACCAGATGGCCGGCTGCGTCAACCTCTCACGGCATAACAAATGCGTTCCGGGCGCACCGGTGCCCATAGCCGTGCAAACTCTGGCTTTGACAATTCCTGCCGGCTTGATATCATTTGCATACGAATGAATTTCCTGCCTTGCATGCTCGGGAAAATCTTTCGGCAGGATCCCCTCTCGGGAAGTCCATTCTGGGAAGGCAAAGCGTGATCCGTTACGCAAAACCCACCACGGTCGACGACGCCCTCGCTTTGCTGGGCGAAGGACAATGGCGCATCCTCGCCGGCGGCACCGACTTCTATCCGGCACAGGGCAGCAAGCCTTTCCGCGACAATGTCCTCGACATCAATGGCTTGGCGGCATTGCGCGGCATTGCCGAAGCCGAGAACCATTGGCTCGTTGGCGCGCGCACCACCTGGACCGATCTCGTCCGCCATCCGCTGCCGGCGGCTTTCGACGCGCTGAAGCAGGCGGCGCGGGAAGTCGGCTCGGTGCAGATCCAGAACGTTGCCTCGATTGCCGGCAATCTTTGCAATGCCTCGCCGGCCGCCGACGGCGTGCCGGCGCTGCTGGTGCTCGACGCCGAGGTCGAACTGCGTTCCTCGGTGGCGACCCGGCATCTGCCCCTTGCAGAATTCATCCTCGGCAACCGTCGCACCGCTCTGCAGCCCGGCGAAATGGTCACGGCAATCCGCATTCCCAAACCCGCGACCGCCGGCAGCTCCGCCTTCGTGAAGCTTGGCGCACGGCGTTATCTCGTCATCTCCATCGCCATGGCCGCCGCACGCCTGGCCATCGAAGATGGCATCGTCAGGAACGCGGTCGTGGCCGTCGGGTCCTGCTCGGTCGTCGCCAGGCGCTTGGCGGGCGTCGAGGCGGCGCTGCGCGGCCGTCCGGTCGGCCCCGCGCTGGCCACTGCCATCCAATCCGCGCCAATGGACGAGCTGTCGCCGATCGGCGACGTGCGCGGCAGCGCCGAATATCGGCTGGATGCGGCGCGCGAGATCGTTGCCCGTGCCGTGCTTGGTGCTGTGGGCGCTATTCCCGGCGAAAGGGCGGCAGCATGATGGGCATGGAGCGCGCCGACATCGCCTTCGAGGTCAACGGCGCCGCCGTCAGCGTTTGCGTGCCGCCGGTGCGGCGGCTATCCGCCGTGTTGCGCGACGAGCTGCGGCTGACCGGCACCAAGATCGGCTGTGATGCCGGCGATTGCGGCGCCTGCACGGTGCTGGTCGACGGCGAGCCGGTCTGCGCCTGCCTGATGCCGGCGGCTTCCGCCTCCGGCACCGTGGTGACGACCGTCGAAGGTCTCGGCGATGGCAGGCTGTCGGCGCTGCAGGCCTCGTTTCTCAGCCATGGCGCAGCACAATGCGGCGCCTGCACGCCCGGCCTGCTGGTCGCCGCAACGGCACTCCTGGACAGGACGCCTTACCCGAGCGAGGCCGAAACGCAGGATGCGCTGGGCGGCGTGCTCTGCCGCTGTACCGGCTACCGCAAGATCGTCGCCGCGGTGATGGATGCTTGGCGCCACGCCGATGGTCTCGATCCGCGCATGCCATTGTCCGGCCATGCCGTCGGCTCCTCTCCGATCCGCCTCGATGGCGTGCCGAAAGTCACCGGCGTCGAAAAATTCGGCGGCGATTCCTTTCCCATGGATGCACTGTCGGTGCTGGTGATCCGCTCGCCGCATTATCATGCGGCCTTCAGCTTCGGCGATCTCGATGGCTGGGTGAAATCCCGTCCCGGCATTGCCGGCGTCTTTACCGCCGCCGACATTCCGGGAAAGAATTGTTTCGGCGTCATCGCGCCCTTCGCCGACCAGCCGGCGCTGGCCGAAGCATTTTCGCGCTTTCGCGGCGAGGCGGTGGCGCTGGTTGCCGGCGAACGCGAGGCCATCGTCGATCTCGACCTTGCCGATTTTCCTGTCAGTTGGACCGAATTGCCGCATTTTCTGGAGCCTTGCGAAGCACAGGCCGGCGGTGCGTCACTGGTCCATGAAAACCGGCCCTCGAACTTGCTCACCTCCGGCTTCGTCGAGCGTGGCGACCCCGAGGCCGCCCTTGCCGGTGCGGCTTTCGTCGTTTCCGGCGCCATCGACACCTCCTATGTCGAGCATGCCTATATCGAACCGGAAGCCGGCTATGCCTTCATGGACGGCGATACGCTGGTCGTCGTCGCCTGCACGCAGGCCCCCTATATGGACCGCGACGACACGGCAAAAGTGCTCGGCCTTGCCCCGGAAAAGGTGCGCATCGTGCCGACCGCCACCGGCGGCGGCTTCGGCTCCAAGCTCGATGTCTCGCTGCAACCGCTCATCGGCCTCGTCGCCATGAAAACCGGCCGGTCGGCGGCACTCGCCTATACCCGCACCGAATCGATGATCTCGACCACCAAGCGCCATCCCGCTCGGATGAGAGCGAGCATCGGCGCCGATGCCGACGGCCGCGTCACCGGCATGGTCTTCGCCGGCGATTTCAACACCGGCGCCTATGCCAGCTGGGGGCCGACGGTCGCCAACCGCGTGCCGGTGCACGCCTCCGGCCCCTATGCGACGCCGAACTATCGCGCCGAAGGCCGCGCCATCCACACCAATGGCCCGATTGCCGGCGCCTTTCGCGGTTTCGGCGTGCCGCAGGCGACGATCATGCAGGAGACCCTCTATGACGAGTTGGCCGACAAGCTAGGCATGGACCGGCTCGACTTTCGCCTGAAGAACTGCCTTCGGAACGGATCCGAAACAGTTACCGGGCAGCGGCTCGAGTCAGGCGTCGGCATCGCCGACTGCCTGGAGGCCCTCCGCTCACATTGGCGGCGTGCCCTTCGTGATGCCGAAGCGTTCAATGCCGGTAGCAGCATCAAAAAACGCGGCGTCGGCGTGGCCTCTTGCTGGTACGGCTGCGGCAACACCTCGCTGCCCAATCCGTCGACCATCAAGGTCGGCATCTCGGTATCGGGTGAAGTCGTCCTGCATCAGGGGGCGGTCGATATCGGGCAAGGTTCGAACACTGTCATCGCGCAGATCTGCGCCGACGCGTTGGGGCTTCCGCTTGAAAAGCTCCGGCTGAAAGGCGCCGACACGGCGATCACCCCCGACGCCGGCAAGACATCGGCCTCGCGCCAGACCTTCGTCACCGGCAAGGCCGCCGAAAAGGCCGGCCGCGCCTTGCGCGATGAGATCTTGCGTTTCGCCAATGTCTCGGAAAAGGCGGCGATTGCGCTGGACGGCACAAGTCTGAGCATCGGGGAAGGCGAAGCGACGCGCCGCATCGATCTTTCCTCGCTGCAGGCAGACGCCGAAGGATTCGTCTTCCGGGCCGAGGAAAGCTACGACCCGCCGACGCAGCCGCTCGATGCAAAAGGTCAGGGCAAGCCTTACGCCGTCTATGGCTATGGCGCCCAGATCGCCGAACTGGAGGTCGACCTCAGGCTCGGCACCGTGAAGCTGATAAAAATCACCGCCGCGCACGATGTCGGCAAGGCCATCAATCCCTTGCTTGCCGAAGGCCAAATCGAGGGTGGCATCGCCCAGGGCATCGGCATGGCGCTGATGGAAGAATACATCCCCGGCCGCACCGAAAACCTGCACGACTATCTGATCCCGACGATCGGCGACGTGCCGCCGATCGAGACCATCTTGATAGAAGTTCCGGATCCGGAAGGACCCTTCGGCGCCAAGGGTTTGGGCGAGCATGTGCTGATCCCGACGGCGCCGGCGATCCTCAACGCCATACGCCATGCCGCCGGTGTGGTGGTCACCAAAATTCCGGCGACGCCGACCCGCATCCGCGCCGCCATCCGCGACAAGGAGGCGCGCCGATGAGCGAGCTTGCCGAACGCTTCGAGACACACGATCCCGGCGAGAAGCTGGTAGCGGAGAAGATCCGCTGCGATGCCTGTCCGGTCATGTGCTACATCGCCGATAGCCGCACCGGCGCCTGCGATCGCTACGGCAATGTTGGCGGCAGGATCGTGCGGATGGATCCGCTGACCATCCTCGACCACGCGGCCGAGACAGGCGGCGCGGTCGTGCCCTTTGCCGAGGAAGGCAAGGGCTGGGACGGCGAACTGGTCAACACCGGCCGCCGCTTCGTCACTGCGATCGGCGCCGGCACCACCTACCCCGATTACAAGCCGGCGCCCTTCATCGTCAGCCAGGAGGTCGAGGGCGTCGATCTGGTCACCGTCGTCACCGAGGGCATCTTCTCCTATTGCGGCGTCAAGGTGAAGATCGACACCGACCGTCATATCGGCCCCGAAACGGCGACGGTCCGTGCCCAAGGCGAGGCGATCGGCCATGTCACGACCGGCGAATACGGCTCGCAAATGCTGTCGCTGGGCGGCGTGCATCATTTGACCGGCGGCTCGAAGGCTGAAGGGCGCGCCACCTGTGACGCCATGCTCAGCCTGTGCAACCGCAAACCGGTCGAGCTCGTCATCGACGGCGGCGCCACCGTCATCGTCGAAGCCGGCAAGCCGCCTGTCATCGACGGCAAGCTCGAGCAGCGCATGCGCGTCGGCTGCGGTTCGGCTACCATAGGCATGTTCGCCACCCAATGGCGCGGCCTTGTCGATGAGGTGGTGGTGGTCGACGACCACATCACCGGCGTCGTCTCCGAGCATCAGGCCGGCAAGGTGCTTGGCTGGCAGGACACTGGCATCAAGATCATCGGCCGCCGTTCGACGCCGGGCCGTTATTTCAAGGTGTCGGAGCCCGGCGTCGGCTGGGGCGGCACCAGCATTTCCGACCCGCTGTCGATCCTTGGTGAATGGAACGCCAAAAAGGGCGCGCGCCCCGGCATGTCGCTGCTGATGGTCTCGACCACCGGCGAGCAATTCGCCTATTACGAGCTCGACGACGAATTGAAGCCGGTGCAGAAACCGTTCCCGGAGCGGCTGCGGAAGTCGGTTGAACTGATCGAGGACAATTGCGAGCCGGCGCTCTGCACCGTGCTTTTCGTCGGCGGCGCCGGCGGCTCGCTGCGCGCCGGCGTCACCGAGAACCCGGTCAATCTGACCCGCTCGGTGCAGGGCCTCAAGACCTATGTGACGGTCGGCGGCGCGCCGGTCTATGTCTGGCCGGGCGGCGGCATCACGCTGATGGTCGACGTCACCCGCGTGCCGGAAGGCGCCTTCGGCTATGTCCCGACGCCGGCGCTGGTGGCGCCCATCGAATTCACCATGCGCCGCGACGATTATGTCAGGCTCGGCGGCTATGAAGCCGAAATCCGCAGCGTCGACGATATCCTGGCCAAGGGCGGCGAGTATCTCAACCCGCGCCGCGGCAAGGCCGCACCTCGCGACAATCCCTGGCCGCCGCTGGTGCAGCTGCGGCGCGCGACGACAAATGGGGCAGGGTGATGAACGGCCCGCAGGCGCATTGGCTCGAGGACGGCCGAAGGCTTCACCTCAATCATGGGCCGATCGATCTGATCGTCGAGGCCTTCGGCGAGGCGAGCGAATGCCGCGCCGCCTATCATCAGGCGGCAACGCGCTTCCAGACAATCCTGCCCGAACTGGTCGAAGAGTTGCCCGAACTGCGTCGCCAGGCGCCGCTGCGTCCTCGCATGTTTGTCGGCCCGACGGCACGTCGCATGGAAGCGGCGGTCGTTCCGCTAGCGAAACAATTCATCACGCCGATGGCGGCCGTCGCCGGCTCGGTAGCCGACGAAGTGCTTGGCGCTCTGCTTGCCGGCCGCCGGCTCGAGCGCGCCTATGTCAACAATGGCGGCGACAGCGCGATCCATCTCGGCCACGGCCAGTCGATGACGCTTGCCATTGCCGGGACAGGTCACGGGCTGGCAGACCGTCTCACGAGCCGCGCCGAAGACGGGATCCGCGGTGTCGCGACAAGCGGCTGGCGCGGCCGTTCGTTTTCGCTCGGCATCGCCGACGCGGTCACGGTGCTGGCGCGGACGGGTGCTGCAGCCGATGCCGCCGCGACCTTGATCGCCAACGCCGTCGACGTGCCCGGTCATCCGGCCGTTAGGCGCATACGGGCGCACGATCTCGCACCGGACAGCGATCTCGGCGACCGTTTGGTGACGCAGGGCGTGGGGCCGCTTTCCGCCGCTGAAATCGCTATTGCGCTGGAAAGCGGATTTGCCGTTGCCGAGGAGTTTCGGCGGCGCGGCCTGATTGCCGCCGCGGCGCTTTTCCTCGGCGGTCAGGTGCGCATCGCAGGTCCGATGGCGCTCGCCAACAAAGTTTTAGAGAGGGAAATTGCTCATGCCTGAGTTTCCGATCCGCAAGATCGCCGTGCTGACCGAAGAGATTTTTCACGAAGGCGGGCCGGTGGCGAAGGTGCCGCGGCGCCGCGCCGCGGCCATGGCTGTGGTGAAGAACCCGTTCGCCGGCCGTTACGTCGAGGAACTGCAGAGCGCGATGGAGGATTTGAAGCCGCTCGGGCTGCTGCTCTCCGACAGGCTCATTGCCGCATTGGGCGGCGACGTGAAACAGATCGACGGTTACGGCAAGGGTGCCATCGTCGGCGCGGCGGGCGAGCTGGAGCATGGCGCGCTGTGGCATGTGCCGGGCGGCTATGCCATGCGCGAACGGCTTGGCGACGCCAAGTCGATCGTGCCGTCGTCGAAGAAGGTCGGCGGCTTCGGCGCGCGGCTCGATGTGCCGCTCGGCCACATCAACGCGGCCTATGTGCGCAGCCATTTCGATGCCATGGAAATCGGCATCAGCGATGGCCCGCGTCCCGACGAGATCCTGTTTTGCCTCGCAATGACCTGCGGCCCGCGCGTGCATGACCGCATGGGCGGGCTGGCTGCCAAGGACATCAAGGCATGGGATGGGCTGAGGTGAGCGCCGAAGACAATCTGCTCAAGCTGGTCGAGGCCGAGGAGCCTGACGAAAACGACTATCGCTTGCAGGAGCAGGTCGGCTTTATCCTGCGCAAGGCGCACCAGCGCCATGTCTCGATCTTCGCCGCACACATCGCCGATCTGACGCCGCCGCAATTTGCCGCCCTGGCCAAATTGCGCGACGTCGGCGAGACCTCGCAGAACCAGCTTGGCAGCCTGATCGCCATGGATGCGGCGACGGTGAAAGGTGTCATCGACCGGCTGAAAGCGCGAGGCTTTGTCGAACTTAGCAAACACGAAGTCGACAAACGGCGCCTGCTGGTCAATCTGACGGCCGAGGGGCGCGACGCGATCGAGCGGCTGATTCCGCTTGCCCGCGAGATTACGCAGGAAACGCTGGCACCGCTTTCCGCCAAGGAGGCGGCCATTTTCATGAAGCTGCTGGCCAAGCTGGCTTGAGCTGCCACCTGCCGAGCGTTTAGTTGTTACTCCTGCCGGGCGCTGAACGCCCGGCAGGAAAGCCTCGTCTCAGAGGCCGTTGTCCTTCAGGATCTGGGCAGCATTTTCCTTGGTGATCTTCTGCGTCGGCAGGATGATGGTCTTTTCCACCTTCTCGCCGTTCAGGAACTTGATCGCCTGCCGCAGCCCTTCGGCGCCCGGCGTCACATAAGTGAACGTCGCCGTCAGCTCGCCATTGGCGACGAGTTGCACGCCTTCATTGGGCAGGCCGTCGATGCCGATGAACTTGATGTCCTTCTCACGTCCGGCGTCCTTGGCGGCAAGATAGGCGCCATAGGCCATTGGATCATTGTGGCCGTAGACGAGATCGATCTTTTCGTTGTTGCGCAGCGCCGTGGCCATGATGTTGTAGGCCTGGTCCTGCTTCCAGTCGCCCGACTGCTGGTCGAGCAGGTTCTTGATACCCGGCTCCTTGTCGGTGAATTCATGGAAGCCGTCATGGCGGTCATGCGCCGGCTGGGTGCCCATGCCGCCCCAGATTTCGACGACGTTGCCGGCGGCCTTGCCCTTGCCGCCAAGCAGCTCGACGGCATATTCACCGGCAGCCCGGCCGATCAGCTTGTTGTCGCCGCCGACGAACTGCGTGTAGTCGTTGGTTTCGACGTTGCGGTCGAGCACGAAGACCGGGATCTTGGCATCGATCGCCTGCTGCACGACACCGGTCAGGCCGGCGGACTCTTTCGGCGACACCAAGAGCGCATCGACCTCCTGACGGATCAGGTTTTCGACATCGGCGACCTGCTTCTCGGTCTTGTCCTCGCCGTCGGTTACGATCAGCTCGACTTCCGGATGCTTGGCCGCTTCGGCCAGGATGTCCTTGTTGAACTGGGCACGCCAGGGTTCGATGGTCGTAACCTGCGAGAAGCCGATTTTCCATTTCTTGTCCTGCGCGTGGGCACCGCTGGCAAGCATCGCGGTCGTGGTCAGGAGTGCCGCTGTCAGCGCGGCAAGCTTCAACAATTCACGTCGTTTCATTTCTTGTTTCCTCCAATATTCAGAGACGCGGTCTCTTGCGACGGCCGCTTTGCCGCGGCCGTTTCCTTGTGCGCTTGCCCACCGGGCAATCGCAGATAGAAGAGAAGATCGCCGGCATTGCGCTCCTGTACGAGCACGGTACCGATGATGATCATCCCCTTCAGCACCAGCTGAAGGTTCGAATTGATGTTGTGCAGCTGCAGGATGTTAGAGAGCAGCCCGAAGATCAGCACGCCGCAGAACGTCCCGGTGAGGCTGCCGCGTCCGCCCATCAGGCTGGTGCCGCCGATGACCACGGCGGCAATCGCGTCGAGCTCCAGCCCGGCGCCGGCGTCCGGCTTGCCTTGCCGGTATTGCGCGACATAGAGCACCGCCGCGATGCCGGCCAGCAGCCCCGAAACCGCGTAGGTGGCGATCTTGACGCGGCCGGCGGCGATGCCGGACAGCCGGGCCGCTTCCTCATTGCCGCCGATGGCATAGACATAGCGGCCAAACGGCGTGAAGCGCAGCACGGCGCCGTAGATCAGGATCGCGCCGAGGAAGAACAGGCCCGGCATCGGGATTACGCCGAACACCAGCGAGCGCAGCATTTCGAAATCGGCCGTGGCGTTCGAACCGGTATAGACCGGCAGCACCGCATTGTTTTGGCCGGCGGTCAGCCGGGCGATGCCGAGCGCAGTGACCATCATCGCCAGCGTCACGATGAAGGGCTGCAGCCGCCCGGCGACGATGATGAAGCCGTTGAGCGCGCCGAACAGCAGGCCGACGCAAGGCGCCACCAGCAGCACGCCGAGCACGCCGAATTTTGAGCCTACCTGCGGCAGCAGGAACCACAGCACCAGACTGCACAGGATCACCCCGACAATGCCGGGGGTAACCAGCCCACGAACGCTATCCAACCTGATGTCGTGCGTGGCCTGCGCGCCGGCGCGGGATTTTTCGATGTTCAGCAGGATGAAACGGGTGACGAGAATGCCGAGGCAAAGGGCTGCCACAGCAACTGTCGGCACCCCCAGCACCACCGCCGGCGTCACGCCGGGGACCGTCAGCAGCATGGCACAGACCACCGTGCAGATCGCCATCAGCGAGCCGACGGAAAGGTCGATACCGCCAGTGATGATCACCGCCGTCATGCCGGTGGCAATCAGGCCGGTGGTCGACACCTGGCGCAGCACGTCGAGCAGGTTGCCATAGGACAGGAAGATATTGTTGCCCTTGGAGCTGATCGGCGAGCCGAGCACGCCGATCAGGAAGATGGCGATCAGGCCCCAATAGAGCTTCGTCCGGGACAGGATATGCAAAATGCTCATGCGGCAGGCCTCGTCATGGTCCGTCGCGGCGCCGCAAGCCGCATGATGGCCTCCTCGCTGGCTTGCGCGCGGGACAGGATGCCCGTCTGGCGGCCGTCGGCCATGACCAGGATACGGTCGGAAAGATGCAGCAGCTCCGGCAATTCCGAGCTGATGACGGCGATCGCCAGCCCGTCTCGCGCCAGCTTGAAGATGAGATCGTAAATTTCCCGCTTGGCGCCGACATCGATGCCGCGCGTCGGCTCGTCGAGCAGCAGCACCCGTGGCCTCGTCGCCAGCCATTTGCCGATGACGACCTTCTGCTGGTTGCCGCCGGACAGCGTGCCGGCCGGCTGCTCGACGGTCTCGCAGCGAATGCCGAGCGCCTTGACGGCGTCCCGTGCCAACCCTTGCTCGCCGGCCAGCGAGCGCAGGCCGAACCGCGCCAGCGAACCGACCAGCGGCAGCGCGACGTTGTCTGTGATCGAGGCCTCGAGATGCAGGCCTTGCGTCTTGCGGTCTTCTGTGACCAGGGCGATGCCGAGCCGGCGCGCATCGCGCGGCGAACGGATTTCTACTGCCTCGCCATCGAGCCTGATCTCACCGCCAGCACGTCCTCCGCTGGACCCGAAGATCGTTTCCAGGATTTCGGTACGGCCCGAGCCCAGCAGTCCGCCGATACCGAGGATTTCTCCTGCGGCAAGATCGAAGCTGACGCCGTCGAGCACGGTGCGCCAGCCATGGCGATTGGGCTTCGATAGCGACAGCTCGCTTACGGAAAGGATGGTGTTGCCACCGGGGATGCGGTGCTCCTGGGAGGAAGCAAGCAGGTTTCGCCCGACCATCGCCGAAATTATGGCGTCTTCGTCGAGCTTGTCCATCGCCTGCGTCAGGACGTGGCGTCCATCGCGAAACACGGTGACCCGGCTGGCCAGATGCATGACCTCGTCGATGCGGTGCGAAATGTAGACGATCGCCACGCCGCTATCGGCGAGCTGGCGGATGATGCGGAACAGCCGCTGGCATTCGGCTGGCGACAGCGCCGAGGTCGGCTCGTCCATGATCAGAATGCGCGCCGACATAGACAGCGCCTTGGCGATCTCGACCAGCTGCTGTTCGCCGACGCGCAAGGCACCGACGCGCGCATCCGGGTCGAGCTCGATGCCGAGCCTTTGCAAGAGCGCGCCGGCAGCGCGGCTGCTCGCCTTGCGGTCGACAATCAGCCCGGCGATCAGCTTCTCGCGGCCGAGAAAGATATTGTCCGCGACGCTGAGTTCGGGAACGAGGTTCAGCTCCTGGTGGATGATGGCGATGCCGGCGCGCTCGGCTTCGCGGACGCCGGCAAAGCGCACCGGATGGCCATCGATACTGACCGTTCCGTTATAGTCCGTATAGACGCCGGATAGGATCTTCATCAGCGTCGACTTGCCGGCGCCGTTCTCGCCCATCAGCGCATGGACCTCGCCGCGCCGCAGTTCGAAGCCGACATCGACAAGCGCGGCGATGCCGCCGAAGGACTTGGAGATGTGCTCGGCGCTCAGCACGATAGCCGAGCCGTCCGCCATAACGCCTTCCGCAGGGATGGAATTGCCGTGCTGCATGACAAGGACGGCCTCCCTCCGTCGTCACCGAACGCCTCAAACGCTAATCTAAACGTTTCGATCATGTCAAGCCAATATCTGGTGTCCAAGATTGTTCCATTTCAATTCTTGCGCAAAACCATAAGATTCCGTACGTATTGCTGCTGCGGAGTGGTGAAACGTTTCGAAAATGACAGCGTCAGGACGAAAAAAGCAGCGCAAATCCACTGCACCGACCATGCTTCACGTGGCCGAAGCGGCGCGTGTTTCCGTGGCCACCGTATCGGCGTTGATCAACGGCACCGCGACCGTCAGCCCCGAGCTCAGCCAGCGCATCGAACAGGCGATCCGCGACATCGGTTACAAGCGCAACGCCATCGCCCGCAGCCTCAAGATGGGCACCACACGCACCATCGGGCTCACCGTCCCACACATCACCAACCCGTTCTTTACCGACGTGGTTTCGGTGATCCAGCAGGCTTTCGACAGGGCCGGCTACGCCGTCATGCTGTGCTGCACCGACGAGCACCTGAACACGCAGGACGACCAGATCAGGCTGCTGCTCGACCGGATGGTCGACGGGCTGATCGTCGCGCGTGTCGGCGACGGCGCGATCCTCAAACGGATTGTCGACGACGCCAATGTGCCGGTCGTGCTACTCGACCGTGTTTGCCAGGGTGTCGACACCGATGCCGTCGTTCTCGACAATCAGCGCGCGGTGTTCGACGCCATCACTTATCTGATCGATCTCGGCCATCGGCGCATCGGCTACATCTCCGGCTCGTTCGATATCTCGCCGATGCATGACCGCATGGCGGGATACCGGGAAGCCCTCCAGACCGCGGGCCTGCCGGCCGAGCCCGAGCTCGTCCGCTTCGGCAATTTCCACGAAGTCGATGGCTACAACGCCACCATGCAGCTGCTTTCGCTGCACGACCGGCCGAGCGCCATCTTTTCGGCCAACAACCCGATGGTGATCGGCACGATGAAGGCCATCCGCGATATCGGCCTGTCCTGTCCGGAGGATATTTCGGTCGCCTGCTTCGACGATTTTCCGTGGTCGGATGTGTTCCGGCCGCAATTGACCACGGTCGCACAGCCGGTGCAGGCGATTGGCGAACAGGCGGCCAATCTGCTGCTCGACCGGCTCGCCGGCAACAGGGATGCGCCGCCGCGCAAGCTGACGCTCAAGGGACGCCTGATGATCCGCAATTCATGCCGGCCACTTGGCGCGATCGCACAAAGCGTCAGCGCGTAGCGCTTGGGCTCTGTTCAGAAACGTTGTAATGCCGGACGGACAGCGCTGCCTCTGTCCTGCCGACCCAGGCCCTTCGCAGCCGCTACGGGCGTTCGTCGTTCGAAAACCGAGCAATTGAAGGACGCGGCGCCGATCGAGCCAAGTGGGCAACAATCAGCCCGCCGACAAGCAGGAAAATCTTGGCAATCGAAGCATGTCGGATTAGGAATATGACGAGATGCGGCTGATCGCCTACACGGGCGCCGGCTTGAGTTATGTGCGTGAAATCGATCCTAATCGGGCTGGTACTTGCTGGGATGGTCGCATTCTTCGGCTGCACCACCGGCGGCGCATTAAAGACTTTCCCCTCGGCCTATGGCGGCCTCACCGACGCCGGTTTTCGCGTTCCGCCGGTTCCGATCTACAAGGTTGACCAAAAGTTCCATCGGCAGACAGTGCCTTATGCGACTGAAGAGGCGCCTGGCACCATCATTGTCGATACAGGAGCGAAGTTCCTCTACTACGTGTTGGGAGACGGTCAGGCGCTGCGCTACGGAATCGGCGTTGGCAAGGCGGGCTTCGAGTGGCATGGCACTGCTCACGTTGCGAGGAAGCGCGAATGGCCGGATTGGAGCGCGCCGTCTGCGATGATCGTGCGCGAGCAGAAGCGGGGCCGCATCATACCGGCTCATATGGAGGGCGGACTCATGAACCCGCTCGGGGCACGGGCGCTCTATCTTTTCAACGAGAAAGGTGACACTGGATATCGCCTGCACGGTAGCCCTGAATGGTGGTCCATCGGCAAAGCTGTGTCGGCGGGCTGCATTCGCCTCATGAACCAGGACATCATCGATCTCTACAACCGCTCCACAATCGGCACCAAGGTGATCGTCATTTAGTAGACGCCGCGTTTCCGTCTAACAGACGAGCATGACGGATCGAAAACTCTCCGCGTAAAGCGCGCGAACTGTTCGCGATGTCTTCGCACACCTGTTCGCGATGTTCCCTGCCTAAGGCCGGCCTTGCCCGCAACAGTGCCAAGTGGCGAACCAGCTCTCAGGCAGCTTCCGACAGCGATTTGTGGGCGTCGGTCAGTATCTCGAACGAGCGCACCCGCGCCGCATGGTCGAAAATCTGCGCTGTGACCATCAGTTCGTCGGCGCCGGTGCGGCGCACGAATGCCTCGATGCCTTGCCTGACCGTTTCGGGGGAGCCGACGACGGCGCAGGAAAGCGCCTGGCCGAGCATGGTCTTGGCCATTGGATCGAGGTCGCGCTCATATCCTTCGACCGGCGGCGGCAATCGGCCGGGCCGGCCGGTGCGCAGATTGACGAAGGCCTGCTGCAGCGAGGTGAACAACAGCCGCGCCTCGGCATCGGAAGGAGCAGCGAAGACATTGAGGCCGAGCATCACATAGGGCTTGTCGAGCTGCTCCGAAGGCTGGAAGCGCGAGCGGTAGATCTCCAGCGCATGGTCGAGCTCGGCCGGCGCAAAATGCGAAGCGAAGGCGTAGGGCAGGCCGAGCGTGGCGGCAAGCTGCGCGCCGTAGAGGCTGGAGCCGAGAATCCAGATCGGCACCTTTTCGCCTTCGCCGGGCACCGCGCGGATGCGTTGGCCGTCTTCGGCTGGCTGGAAGTAACCGATCAGCTCGACGACGTCCTGCGGGAAATTGTCGGCGCCAGCGTCGAGGTTGCGGCGCAGCGCCCGTGCCGTGGGCATGTCGGTGCCGGGCGCCCGGCCGAGGCCGAGATCGATGCGGCCGGGATGCAGAGCGTTGAGCGTGCCGAATTGCTCGGCGATGACAAGTGGCGAATGATTGGGCAGCATGACGCCGCCGGCGCCGACGCGTATCGTACGGGTACCTCCGGCCACATGGGCAATGACCACCGAGGTGGCGGCGCTGGCGATGCCTGGCATGTTGTGATGCTCAGCCAGCCAGTAGCGCTTATATCCCAGCCGCTCGGCATGACGGGCGAGATCGAGCGAATTGGCGAGCGACTGCGAAGCATTGCTGCCTTCGACGATCGGCGACAGGTCGAGAACGGAAAGAGCGGTCATCGGCGGGGATTCCTGTGGACCGGACGGATGTAGGAAGCCGTTGCCGGGGCGGCAAATTCAAAATGTTGATAGAGCGCTGTGCGCCCGACGGATGTGCAACCGATGCAAGGTCGTTGATATGCACACCAATCAGTGACGCTTTTGGGCTCTTAAGCCGCTACCTTTTTTGCTCGGAAATCTCTTCATCCTCGATTACCGCCGTGTGCTGCGCCGCGAGGAAATTGCCGACATGGCTGAGACCGTCGAAATGATCGCAGAATACCTTGATGACGACCAGCAGCGGCACCGCCATCAGCGCGCCGACGAAACCCCATAGCCACGACCAGAAGGCGATGGCGATCAGGATCGCCACGGCGTTGATCTCGAGACGGCGGCCGACCACCGTCGGCGTCACGAACTGGCCTTCGACGACGTCGCATAAGAGGACGAAGGCCGGCGCCAGCAGCGCATAGGAAATCGTGTCGAAGCTGATCAGCGCGATGATCGTGACCAGCGTGATGGTGGTCAGCGCCCCGATATAGGGCAGGAAATTGAGCAAGGCCGCTGCCGCGCCCCAGACCTGCGCGTTGGGCACGCCGAGTGCCCACAGGCCGAGCCCGATGACCACGCCGAGACATGTATTGATGACCGTGACAGTAAGCAGATAGTGCGAGATTTCACGCTCGACGTCATAGACTACGCGCAGCGCCCGCTTCTTTTCGCTTAGACTGGGGAAGGACTGGACGATCTTTTCATAGAACATCGTGCCCGAGGCGAGCAGGAACAGCGACAGGACGAAGACGATGGTGACGCTGGCGCCGGCCGACAGCACATTGCCGGCGGCCTGCGAGAGAATACCCGATGGCGCCATCGCCACCCTCTGAACGCCCGGCTCCTGGGACGTCTGTGTCAGGCCCTCGATCTGGCGCGAAATCTCCACGATCCGTTCGAACGGACGGCGCAGTTGTGCCAGACGTTCGGTAAGCTGCTGGCCGATCGTCGAGGTGTTGTTGATGAGGTCGATGACCGGGCCGCTGAGCAGATATCCCGCGACGGCGACGAGGCAAAACGAAAGCAGCACCAGCAGTGTCGCCGAAATGACATCGGGCATGCCATGCTTGCGCAGGAAGCGAACGATCGGCGTCAGCGTCAGCGCCAGCAGAAAAGCCAGAATGACCGGCATGAAGAAGGCGCGGGCGAAGTAAAGCGCGTAGATCGCCATGAGGATGAAGATGCCGACGAGCAGCGAACGCATCAGATGCGCATCCGCCCGCGCCTCGACGCGCGAATCCGGGCTTTCGGCAGCGCTTGCGCCCGAAGCGGCGGGTTCGGCCTTCATTCTGACCCTCGGCGGCACACCGCGATTGGTGTAGACCGTTGGCGAAAACGCCTCTGCGGCTTCAAGGTTCCGTTAGCCGGCGTCACCGGCAAGGCCGCCTCGCGGCTTTGCTGGTGAATCAGGCAACCGGCGCTGCCGCGGCGACGGCCTTCGCAGTTTCCCGGCGCACGATCGGCGCCACCTTGGTGCCGTAGAGTTCGATAGCCTTCATGACCTTGGCGTGCGGCATGGTGCCGATCGCCATTTGCAGCAGGAAGCGGTCGTTGCCGAATATCCTGTGCTGGGCAATGATCTTGTGCGCCACCTGTTCTGGATTGCCGACGAACAGGGCGCCGTTCGGGCCGCGCGATTGGTCGAAATGAGCCCGCGACGTCGGCCCCCAGCCGCGCTCGCGGCCGATGCGGTTCATCACTTCGGCCTGCGGCCTGTAGAAATCGTCGGCTGCCTGGTCGGCGGTGTCGGCGATGAAGCCGTGCACGTTGAGGCTGGTGGCAAGGCTCGCCGGATCGCTGCCGGCCCGCCTGGCTGCATCCCTGTAGATGTCGAACAGTGGTGCAAACCGCGCCGGTTCGCCGCCGATGATCGCCAGAGCCAGCGGCAACCCGAGTACGCCAGCCCGCGCCGCCGATTGCGGCGTACCACCGATCGCGATCCAGATCGGCAATTTGTCCTGAAAGGGCCGGGGATAGACGCCGCGATCGTTGATCGGCGCGCGCAGACTGCCCGACCAGGTCACCTTGACATGATCACGGATGGCGAGCAGCAGGTCGAGCTTCTCGGCAAAGAGCTCGTCATAGTCTTCGAGATTATAGCCGAACAGCGGAAAGGATTCGATGAACGAGCCGCGCCCGGCCATGATCTCGGCCCGGCCGCCGGACAGAAGATCGAGGGTGGCAAACTGCTGAAAGACGCGCACCGGATCGTCGGAGGACAAAACGGTGACCGCGCTGGTCAGCCTTATGCGCTTGGTTCGTTCGGCAGCCGCCGCCAGCGCCACCACCGGAGCGGAGGCAGCATAGTCGGGACGGTTGTGCTCGCCGAGACCAAAGACGTCCAGCCCGACCTGATCGGCGAGCTCGATCTCCTCGATCAGGTTGCGCAGCCGCTCATGCGCACCGATCGCACCGGGACCCGGTTCCGGGCTGACGTCAGCGAAGGTGTAGAGACCGAGTTCCATAGTGGTGTCATCCTAGCGTTTTGTCTTGGCGCTACAGGTAGCGATCAGTCCGCTGCGCCGCCAGAGGCCTGGATGGTGAACAGTGCGGGTGGCTTTCAGCCGAATTCGATCGAAATGGCGTCTCCCGGTTGCAACAGATCAGAATTTCATGGCTGGCATACCGTTTTGGCGCTTGAACTCTCGGTTTTCACGCGTATGTAAGCCTCGCAAATTGACTCCAGGGAAGTGGACTTGGCTATCTACAGGGAAAAAGACGTTTTCGAGCGGCGCAATGCCGCAAACGAGGCAAAGAAGGCGCTTCTGGAGCGCTTCAAGGCAAAGCCGGCGGCAGATGATCCAGCGGTGCTGGCACGACAGGCCGAGCGCAAGGCAATCCTCGAGGCCCGCGCGATACGCGAGGCCGAAAAGGCCAGGCTGAAGCAGGAAAAGCTGGCGCGCGAAGCGGCCGAAAAGGCCGAGCGCGAGGCAGCTGCCGAAGCGGCACGCATTGCCGCCGAAGAGGCAGCACAGGCCGAAGCGAAGATCCGGGAAGCTGAAGAGAACGAGCGCATCGCCCGTTTTCTTGCCGACGAGGCCGAACGCAAGGCCAAGCGTGACGCACGCTATGCCGCGCGCAAGCAGCGCACCGGCAGGACGCCGCCCGGCTTCTCCGCCCGATAGCGCCTTCCGGCGCTGATCAGCCGAATTCAAGAATCAGGGCCGCCTTGCAGCGGCCCTGAAGGCGTTTGGTCTGTCGGGCCGACTTAAGCCGCGAGCTTCAGTCCCATAATGCCGCAAACGATGAGCGCGATGCAGGCCAGCCTGATCGCGGTCGCCGGCTCCCCGAGCAGCCATATCCCCAACAGCGCCGTGCCGACGGTGCCGATGCCGGTCCATACCGCATAGGCTGTGCCGACCGGCAGTGCCTTCAGCGCCAGGCCGAGCAAGGTCAGGCTGACAATCATCGAGGCTACCGTCAGGACGGTTGGCAGCGGCTTCGAGAATCCGTCGGTGTATCTTAGGCCGATCGCCCAGCCGATCTCGAACAGGCCGGCGAAGAACAGGAAAATCCACGACATCGGAACGCTCCGTTTCGATGGCTCCCGGCCGATCTCTTGAAAGCGCAAAAACTATCTTCGCCGCATCCATATGGGATGCTCGTGCGCTTAATGAACAACAATACCGGCCGCATTTGCGGCCGGTCGAAATAAGCCAAAACGGTAGCTGCGGCCCTACTTGTCCTTCAGCTTCATCGCCTTCACCGGCGGTGCCTTCAGGGCCGGCGCCGGAGCGGGTTTCTTCGCGTCCTTCTTCGGCTTGCGGGCTTCCTTGCCTGCCTTCATCGCACCTTTAGCCATGATTCGTTCCTCCGGTTGATGTCTGGCGAAGTGAAACAAGAGAAAACGCTAGACTGCAAGAGGCCGCTGCCGTGCAGTCGCCTTGGCCGATGGCTGTCAACCGGTTTCTAATTCCCTCGTAAACCGCAGCGGTCCGTGCGATGGTCCTCTTCGCACTGCTGCATCAGCCCTTGCGTTTCGCCGGCTGATGATCGCGCAGTCCGGTCAGGACGACAATGCGGATCCACATCGGTTGCCAGATGAGCTTCGACTTCCCGCAGGAAACACCGCTGATCGCGATGCTCAACGTCCATTATTCGCGCGCATCCGATCTCGAGCGGCCGGACTTCCTGACGTCGAACCCGCCGGTGCCGATCGAAAGCTATCGCGACAGTTTCGGCAATTGGTGCAACCGTCTCGTTGCGCCGGCCGGGCGCTTTGCGTTCGGCACGGACGCGGTCATCCGCGACCCCGGCTCCTTCGAGACGCGCGAGCTGACGGCATGGCAGCATGAGGTGCGCGATCTGCCGTCGGAGACGCTGCTGTTCCTGCTGCCCAGCCGCTATTGCGAGAGCGACGTGCTGGCGAACGAAGCCTGGCGGCTGTTCGGCAATACCCCGCTCGGCATCCCGCGCGTCCAGGCGGTCTGCGACTTCGTCCATAACCATATCGTCTTCAACTATTTCAATGCACGGCCGACACGCACCGCAGCCGAAGCCTATCGCGAGCAGAGTGGTGTGTGCCGCGACTTTGCCCACCTCGCAGTCGCCTTCTGCCGCGCCCTGAACATCCCGACCCGCTACTGCACCGGTTATATCAGCGATATCGGCCTGCCAAAGCCGTGGTCGGACATGGATTTCGCCGCCTGGATGGAGGTTTATCTCGGCGGCCGCTGGCACGCGTTCGACCCGCGCAACAACGCGCCGCGCATCGGCCGCATCCTGATTGCCTCCGGACGCGATGCCGCCGATGTCCCACTCACCCACATTTTTGGACCGGGCGCGCTGGCTGGCTTCAAGGTCTGGACGGAGGAGGTCATCGAATAGCCTCTCGCGCTGCCCTTTTGAACAACTCGACACTTCAGGCGTTGTTCGAGCTGTGGAGCGTGGGCGTGCTCCGCTAATCTCGGTGCATCAACCAAGGCAGCACACCATGGCGGCGCATGGCGGGTCGAAAAAAGTGATCTATGCGGCGCTCGCCGGCAATCTTGCGATCGCCCTGACCAAATTCGCCGCTGCCTTGTTCACGGGCAGCTCGGCAATGCTCTCGGAAGGCGTCCACTCGCTCGTCGATACCGGCAATGGCAGCCTGCTGCTTTACGGCATGCACCGCGCCGCCCGGCCGGCCGATCGGACGCATCCGCTAGGCCATGGTCGCGAGCTGTATTTCTGGAGCTTCATCGTCGCGCTCCTCGTCTTTGCACTGGGCGCCGGCATATCGTTCTACGAAGGCGTGACGCACATCATGGCGCCGGAGCCGATTGCCAACGCAAAGGTGAACTACGCTGTACTTGGCCTTTCCTTCCTGTTCGAAGGCACCTCCTGGCTGGTGGCGCTGAACGAGTTCCGCCACCAAAAAGGCAGCCACGGCTGGCTCGAGGCGGTGCAGCTCAGCAAGGACCCGAGTGTCTACACCGTACTCTTCGAGGACAGCGCGGCACTTCTCGGCCTCGTTGTCGCCTTCGCCGGCATATTGGCGGCGGAACTGCTGGACATGCCGAAGCTCGACGGCGCCGCGTCGATCGGCATCGCGCTGATCCTGGGCGCGACCGCGATCTTCCTGGCCCGCGAAAGCAAGAGCCTGCTGCTCGGCGAGCCGGCCTCGCCCGAGGTGCAAATGAAAGTGCTGGCCATTGTCCAGCAGGACCCGGCGGTGCAGCGGGCAAATGGCGTACTGACGCTCCATATGGGGCCTCAGGAGATCGTCGCCGCTCTGAGCATCGAGTTCGAGGACCACTTGTCGGCGCCCGAGATAGAGACCTGCGTCGAACGCCTCGAGACACGGCTGAAGGCGGAGATGCCGGAGGTCACGCGCCTGTTCGTCAAGCCGCAGACCACCGGCACCTGGGAACGGCGGAGCAAGGCCTTGGCGGCGTCCGGAGGGGAGCCGGCCTGAGGAAAATGGCTGCGCCATCGGGCAGTCCCGGTTATGATTGCGCGCAAAAGCTCCAGGAGGAACGAAGATGAAAATCGACGGCGGGTGTCATTGCGGCGCCATTACTTACGAGGCCGAGGTCGATCCGGAAAAGACCACCATTTGTCACTGCGTCGATTGTCAGAAGCTAACCGGAACGGCCTTTCGCGTCACCGTGCCGGCGTCCGAGGACAATTACACGATCACCAAGGGCGCGCCGAAAATCTACATCAAGACCGGTTCGAGTGGTGCCAAGCGCGCTCAGGCATTTTGCGGTGAGTGCGGCTCGCATCTCTACGCCACGTCGGCGGGCGCGGGACCGAAGGTTTACGGCATCAGGGTCGGCACGGCATGGCAGCGCGATCAACTGGTGCCGAGAAAGCAGATCTGGCATCGCTCGGCGCTGCATTGGCTGCCGGAATTCGAAGGCACAACCATCATCGAGGAGCAGTAGCGCCAGACCGGGCGAAGCCTCGGCTCCGGTTCCGGCGTAGCTCTCAATCGTCGCCTTCGACGACCCTTAGCCTCAGCTGCCCGGTTTTCGAATCGGCAACACGCGCGCTGCTTTCCGCTTTTGCTCCGCTGCCATTCGACCCAGCGGTGTCCTCCGCCGGCTGCACGCCAAACTCCAGCGCCTCGATCTTTTGTCCGCGCCTGGTCACCTTCGATGTCGAGACGAGGATGTCCTCGATATCCTTGGCCGATTGACCGAAATGCGTCTGCAATTTGCGCACCCGCTCGTCGAGCCGAGAGACGTCTTCCATCAGCCGGATGACCTCGCCCTGGATCAGGTGCGCCTGCTCGCGCATACGGGCATCCTTGAGGATCGCCTGGATGACCTGGATCGACAGCATCAAAAGCGATGGCGAGACGATGACGATCCGCGATCGATGCGCCTTTTGGACAACGGCCTCGAAATTCTCGTGGATTTCGGCGAACACCGATTCCGAGGGCACGAACATGAAGGCAGTGTCCTGCGTCTCGCCCTGGATCAGGTATTTTTCGGAAATATCCCGGACATGCACCTCGATGTCGCGGCGGAAAGCCTGAGCGGCGGACTTCTGCAGGTCGGCGCCTTCGGCGGCACGGATGGCATTCCAGGCCTCGAGTGGAAACTTTGCATCGATGGCAAGCGACGGTGCGCCGTTCGGCATCTTCACCAGGCAGTCGGGCCGGCTGCCATTCGACAAGGTCGCCTGGAATTCATAGGCGCCGTGGGGCAATCCGTCGGCGACGATGGCTTCCATACGCGACTGGCCGAAGGCGCCGCGCGTCTGCTTGTTGGAAAGGATCGCCTGCAATTGCACGACCTGGCCGGCCAGCGACTGGATGTTGCCTTGCGCGATATCGATGACCGCCAGCCGCTCCTGCAGCTTGGCGAGGCTCTCATGCGTCGATCTCGTCTGCTCGGTCATGGTCTGGCCGAGGCGGCCGGTCATGGCGTCGAGGCGCTGGCCGATCGACTGGGTCAGTTCGGCCTGACGCGCCCCGAACACTTCGGCGATAGCGCCCATACGGCCCTGCATTTCCGCCTGGCTTGCCAAGATGCCGGCCATCCGCACCTCGGCGTCGCGGGCGTGGTCGGCGGCTTCGGCGGCCGCCATTGCACGCGCCTTGGCCGATCGCCAGAGCGCAATGACGAGCGCCACGAACAGGCCGAGGAACAGCATTGCGCCGAAACCCAGGGCATGGCCGAGCGTGATCGTGGTGGCGCCGAGGCGGGCGACAGGTTCGGACAGGATGGTGGCCAGATCGTTCATGCCGACAGCATAGATGATTCGGTCTGGCGGCACAGATCAAAACGTGAACGACCAGAAGGCGTCCCGGTTGACGCTTTTCCTGCGAGGTCTTAGGTGAGACGCCATGTCGATCAAGCCGCTTATCATCCTCCCCGATCCCGTCCTGCGTCAGGTTTCAAAACCGGTCGAGCGTGTCGACGGTGATTTGCGTAAACTGGCCGGCGACATGCTGGACACCATGTATGACGCGCCCGGCATCGGCCTCGCGGCGATCCAGGTCGGCGAACCCTTGCGCTTGCTGGTGATCGACCTCGCCAAGGAGGACGAGACGCCGGCACCGCACGTCTTCATCAATCCCGAAATCCTCGACAGCTCCGACCAGCGTTCGGTCTACGAGGAAGGCTGCCTGTCGATCCCGGATTACTATGCCGAGGTCGAGCGTCCGGCAGCGGTGCGGGTGAAGTATCTCGATCGCGACGGCAAGCTGCAGGAGATCGAGGCCGAGGGGCTGATGGCGACCTGCCTGCAGCATGAGATCGACCACCTAAACGGCGTGCTGTTCATCGACCACATCTCCAAGCTGAAGCGCGACATGGTGGTCAAGAAATTCAAGAAGCTCGCCAGGGACAAGGCGCCGGGCAAGATGGTGGGATAGGGGTCGACGAATGCCCCTGCGTGTCATCTTCATGGGTACGCCCGAATTCTCCGTGCAGACGCTGCGAGCGATCGCCGGGGCAGGGCATGAATTGGCAGCCGTCTACACGCAGCCGCCGCGCGCCGCAGGCCGGCGCGGGCTCGAGCTGACGCCGTCGCCGGTGCAGCGTGAGGCGGAGCGGCTTGGCATCGAGGTGCGGTCGCCGGTGTCGCTGAAGAGCGAGGCGGAGCAGCAGGCGTTCCGCACCTTGCGCGCCGATGTCGCCGTGGTCGTCGCCTACGGGCTGCTTCTGCCCAAACCTATTCTCGAGGCGCCGCGGCTCGGTTGCCTCAATGGCCACGCATCGCTATTGCCGCGCTGGCGCGGCGCTGCCCCTATCCAGCGCGCCATCATGGCCGGCGATACCGAGACGGGCATGATGGTGATGCGGATGGAGGAAGGCCTCGACACCGGGCCTGTGGCAATGGTTGAAAAATGCGCCATTGGACCCGACATGACGGCCGGCGATCTGCACGACCGGCTGATGATCCTGGGTGCTGCGCTGATGGTGCAAGCGCTCGAACGGCTCGAGCGGAATACGCTGACATTTACCACACAGGCGGAGGTGGGGGTGACCTACGCCAAGAAAATCGATAAATCGGAGACTCGCATAGACTGGCTGCGACCTGCCGGCGACGTGCACAACCAGATTCGCGGCCTGTCGCCCTTTCCCGGTGCATGGTGCGAGGCCGAAATCGGCGGCCGCGTGGAACGGCTGAAACTGCTTCGCCCGACGCTCTCGCAAGGCGCCGGCGAACCGGGAGGAATTCTCGATGACCGGCTGACGGTCGCCTGCGGGTCAGGCGCGATCAGGCTGGTCGAAGTTCAACGTGCGGGCGGAAGGCCCATTGCCGCGCAGGAGTTTCTGCGCGGGGCCAAGCTCGAAAAAGGAATGAAACTGTCATGAGCATGATGTCCATACGCGCAGCGACGACGCGGGATCGCGAGGCGATCCGCCTTGTCGAAGAACACGCATTCGGCCAGCAGGCGGAGGCCGGACTGGTCGACGCGCTGGTCACCGGCGGTGATGCCGTCGTCGAACTGGTGGCGGACGAAGACGGGCAAGTGGTCGGCCATATCCTGTTTTCACGGCTCTTCGTGCAGAATGGCGGCAAGAGCTTCCCGGCAGTCGCGCTGGCGCCGCTGGCAGTCGAGCCGTCGTTCCACGGCACCGGCATCGGCGGTGCCCTGGTCCGCGAGGCTCATATCCGCCTGAAAGCCGCCGGCGAGACGCTCGCTGTGGTGCTCGGCGATCCGGCCTACTATGGCCGCTTCGGCTACAGCCGCGCCCGTGCAGCGAAATTCGAGAGCGACTACCAAGGCGAGGCTTTGCAGGCGCTTGCCTGGGGCGAGGCGCCGGAGACCGGCAGGCTGGTCTACGCCTCGGCCTTCGGCTCAGCCCTAGCCGCCTGATTTCGCCTCGATCCGGGAATGCCGCGTTTTCGCCTCGACATCGAATATGACGGCAGCCTCTTCGCCGGCTGGCAACGTCAGGCCAACCAGCCTTCGGTGCAGCAGGCGATCGAGCAGGCGATCGAGAAGTTCTGCGGTGAGCAGGTTTCGCTGCGCGCCGCCGGCCGCACCGATGCCGGCGTCCATGCGACCGCTCAGGTGGCGCATGTTGATTTGATCAAGGCATGGCCCGGCGACAAGGTGCGCGACGCCGTCAACGCCCATCTGCAAGCGGCCAAGGCCCACATCGCCATCCTGAAGGCCGCCGTCGTGCCGGATGGCTTCGATGCGCGTTTCTCGGCGATCGGCCGCCACTATCTCTACCGTATCGTCAACCGCCGCGCGCCGGCGGCGCTCGACAAGGGCAAGATCTGGTGGGTACCGAAGCAGCTCGATGCCGCTGCCATGCACGAAGCGGCAAAAGTGCTGCTTGGCCGGCATGATTTCACCACCTTCCGCTCGACCCAGTGCCAGGCCACCAGCCCGGTCCGCACGCTCGACCGGCTGGATGTCAGCCGGGCGGGCGATTTCATTGAAGTCCGCGCTTCGGCGCGGTCATTCCTGCACAACCAGGTGCGCTCGATGGTCGGCTCGCTCAAACGTGTCGGCGAAGGCGGCTGGACCATTGCCGACCTCAAGGCGGCGCTCGAGGCGCGCGACCGTGCGGCCTGCGGTCAGGTGGCGCCGCCCGACGGGCTGTTTCTAGTCGGCGTCGATTACCCGACGCCTGGCTGATCCGGCACGCTGATCCCGAGCAGCGCCTGCAGGCCGAACAGCACGATCAGCGACGCCACGAACATACCGGCAAAAACAGCGCTGCCGACAGCCGCACCCCTGCCGATCGCGACGTTGGTCATCCGCCAGGTCAATACCATCGACAGCGCGAACAGCAGCAGCGACACCAGCCCGGAGACTTCGTTGGCCGATGTCAGGAAAAGCCGGATCAACGCCGATGGCAGCATCATCCAGGCGATGATCGCCGAGGCCCAGTTGCTGGCGACGACATAATGGACGAAACGGCTGCCGACGCCGACCCGCGGCGCGACCAGGGCCAGGCCGATGAGCGGCAGCACCCAGGCGCCGATATCGACGGTGGCCAGCCGGATCAACATGCTGAAACGGCCGACGAATGCGTCGGGATCGCCGATCTCGTTGGCAATGCCGACCCAGCCGACGATCAATGCCGGCGCCGCGACGACGATGGCAAAAAAGGAGTTCCAGAAACCGTCCGCAGAAAGGTCGAGCAGGCGAAATCCGTCGGCCTTGCCGAGCATCAGCCGCCAGGCGCCGGCAAGCGAAGCATAGGTTTCATCCGCTGAAAGCATCACTAGGATATGTCCTGCGCAAACCAGTCTTCAACGAAGCGCAGATAAATCTGCGTCAGCGTCTCGAGATCGGCAATCGCCACACGTTCGTCGACCATGTGCATGGTCTTGCCGACCAGGCCGAATTCGACCACCGGACAATAATCCTTGATGAAGCGGGCATCGGAGGTGCCGCCGGACGTGGAGAGCGCCGGCCTCCTGCCGGTCACCGCCTTGACCGAACCGCCAAGCGTCTCGATCAGCCTGTCGTCGCGTGTCAGGAAAACATGGCTCGGCCCGTCGCGCCAGACGATCTCGTAGTCGACCGGCGTCTTCTTGCCGGCGCGGTATTTCTTGCGTTTCGCCGCCCGGTCGAGGCGGTTGTGGATCTCGGCCTGGATCGTCTCGGCGGTCCATGTGTCGTTGAAGCGGATATTGAAGGTAGCTGCTGCCTTCGCCGGGATGACGTTGGTGGCAGGATTGCCGACATCGATAGAGGTCACCTCAAGATTCGTCGGCTGGAAATCCCTTGTTCCGTCGTCGAATACGGGGTGCAGCAAGGCGTCGACCAGCGTCACCAGGCCGCGCACCGGATTGTCGGCTAGCTGCGGATAGGCGGCGTGGCCCTGGCGGCCGTTGACGACGACCGTGCCCGATAGCGAGCCGCGCCGGCCGATCTTGATCATATCGCCAAGCGCGTCGGGATTGGTCGGCTCGCCGACGATCGAGGCATCCCATTTCTCGCCTTTGGCGGCCGCCCATTCGAGCAGCTTCGTCGTGCCGTTGATCGCCGGCCCTTCCTCATCGCCGGTGATCAGCAGCGTGACCGACCCCTTCGGGCCGCCCTTCTGCTCGACATGTCGCGCCACCGCCGCGACGAAACAAGCAATGCCGCCCTTCATGTCGACGGCGCCGCGGCCAAACATCTCGCCATTGGCGATCTCGGCGCCAAAGGGCGGGTGCGTCCAGGCTGCTTCGTCGCCCACCCGCACCACGTCGGTATGGCCGGCAAACATCAGATGCGGGCCATTGCCGGAACGCCGCGCGTAAAGGTTCTCGATGTCCGGTGTGCCGGCTTCGGAAAACACCGGCCGCTCGACCGCAAAGCCGAGCGGCTTCAACATCGCCTCCAGCGCGCGCAGCGCACCGCCTTCGGCGGGCGTCACGGAAGCACAGCGGATGAGTGCAGCGAGATTTCTAACCGGATCGGTAGGCAGCGTCATGGGCAAAAGCGATAGTCGAAAGCGCAAGGTCTGTCACGGCCAGACGTGAGGGCCAGCCATGCCGCCGACATTATGGTTTTCATGTCGTATAATTGCGGCAAGGTCTCCCGACCAGGACAGGGCCATCGCATGGTCACGCGTGGCAAGACGATCGTAATCGCCGGTGCCGGCAGTATCGGCTGCTACGCCGGCGGCTGCCTGATACTTGCCGGGCGAAAGGTGGTTCTGCTGGCGCGGCCGCGCGTCGAGAAGGCCCTGCAAGAAGCTGGCTTGCGCATCACCGACCCTGACCGCCGCGACCGTTCTGTCAAGCCGGACGCATTGTCGGTCACCGCCGATCCGGCGGTAGCATTCTCCGATGCCGATGTCATTTTGGTAACGGTCAAGAGCGGCGCGACGCAAGACATGGCCGGGCTGATTGCCGCCCATGCCCGACCGGACGTGGTGATACTCAGCCTGCAGAACGGCGTCGACAATGCCGATAAATTGCGAGCCCATCTCACCGCCCAGCCGGTGCTCGCGGGCATGGTGCCGTTCAACGTGGTCCAATCGCCGGAGGGCGAATTGCCGCTTCGCCTGCACCGCGCCAGCGGCGGCAAAGTGATGATCGAACAGGGCTCGGCGGGCCTTGACGAACTGCTTGATGTCGAGGGGTTTGCCGTCGCGACGCATGGTGACATCGACGCGGTGTTATGGGACAAGCTGCTGCTCAACCTCAACAACGCGCTGGTGGCGCTTTCCGGTCTGCCGCTGGCGGCAGAGCTTGCCGATCGCCGCTGCGGCTGATCCTGGCCGGTCAGATCGACGAAGCATTGGCGGCAATGACGGCGACAGGCATCGAACCCGCTCGCATCGCCGGCCTGCGTCCCGCACTGCTGCCGAAAGTGCTTCGCCTGCCCGACGGGCTGTTCAAGTTCTTGGCGCGGCGGATGCTTGCCATCGATCCGGCCGCGCGTTCGTCGATGTGGGATGACCTGCGGCGCCGCCGGTCGACGGAGATCGGCGAACTGCAAGGCGCGGTCCTGCGTTTGGCCGAAAAGGCCGGCACGCCGGCGCCTTTGCTGAAGCATGTCACTGCACTGGTGCGCGCGGCCGAGCAGGAGAGGCGCGGATCGCCTTGCTTGCCGCCGGAAGCTGTCGCTGCGACCGTCAGATCGTAGCCCGCACAGGCGCCCAATAACGGCCCTTGCCGGTGCGCTTGGCTTCGTAGAGTGCATGGTCGGAACAGGTGAGCAGGATTTCCGGATCGCCGCCGTCGGCGGGTGCAAAGGCGCTGCCGACGCTCAAGCCGACATGGATGGCGGAACCGACCCCGAGGTCGAAAGGCACCGAGACCTTTTCGATGGCCCGCTTTGCCAGATAGGTGGCCTCGATCTCCGAGGTTGCGGGCAAAAGGATGACGAATTCGTCGCCGCCGATACGGAAGACCACGTCCCCCGGCCGGAAGCCGCGCTTCAATCGTTCGGCCACCTTGCGCAGCAGCACGTCGCCGACCGCATGACCAAAACGGTCGTTGACCTGTTTGAAGCCGTCGAGGTCCATGCTGAGCACGGCAAACGGCTTGCCGCCATTGGCGGCCGGCGCCGCAAGGTCGCGGCACATGTCGCGCAATTTTTCCTGCAGGAAGATGCGGTTTGGCAGGCCGGTCAGCGCGTCCTTGATCGCCAGGTCGCGATTGTCCAGCTCCGCGCGGATCATGCGGGCGTTGATTGCGTGGTTCTGAAGCAGCACGATGATGACGCCGGCCACATAGAACGGCGTTTGAATTCCGACGATCGGCATTCCGGGCGCTGCGGAAAACAATGCACCGACCACGTAAGGCAGGCTTACGGCCAACATGACGAATATGGCGAAGCGCGGGGTGGCCGCATTGCGTGACGACACCACGCCAACGACACCTGCGACATTCAAGGCGGCAAGTACGGAAAGCGCCATATTCCCGCTGGCAACACAGCCATAGCAGCCGAGGCCGAAAACGACCGACCATACACCGCTGGCTGCCATCAGGCCCGCCAGCGGCCCTTTCGAGCCGCGCCTGCGGGCCTGCTCGCATTCCCGCATCAGCAGAACGCGGACGACGAAAAGCATCAGGTCGGCTGCGATCCAGGCGTAGGGCCACCAATCCTTCGTGGCAAGTGCGGCGCTGACCGCAACCACCAGAACGCTGATGGTGCCGAACAAGACTGCGAATTTGCGGTCGAAAGTGGTGTCGAGAAGCCGGGCGCGGACGGCTTCCGGTTCCAATCTCATCGGCGAAGAGAACCAGGCAAACAGGCGAGCGGCGGCGCTCCACGTTTTGCGCGGCTCCTTGGTGGTCAGGGATAGGTCGCTTGCCAGTCGAGCGCTCCGTGCCGGTCGACACAGTTTTCGCCGGCATGCTGGGCCAGGGTGATTAACATTCGCTTAGAGCGTCCGGCGCAAAACCGGGGTTTCGGAACTCCCCGCTCTGCCGCTCTAGCGGATCTGCCGCCGGCTCGCGGGTCTTAGCTTGCCGGCCCCGGTCGTCTGCGGACTGCAGGCCGACGCGGCGGACCCGGCTCGGGATCGGTTTTCTTCGCATGTGCCGGCTGCCCATGAGGGGTTTCGATCAGCGTGATCTTCTGCCAGATCTTTCGCGACAGGTTCGACGCCAGGTTCTCGATGTCATTGACGCCATCGATGACCACGGCGTCATTGACCGACTGGGCAAACAGCGCGGCGATCTTGCCGGTGATCGACAACATTTCGGAGCAATAGTCGAGATAGCGGGCAAGGTCGGCGGCGTTGGTGATGCGGGCTGGCGAATGTGCAGTCGGCTTGAAACTGGCTGAAAGTGCTGCCGGATCCTTGGTCAGCTGGTGCATGTCGATGACGTGGATGAGCGACCGCAGCCCGTGGAGTTGGCGGAACACCCGCTTGCGCTTGATCCGCTCCTCGGAGCGGATCAGGGCCAGGAAGCCCAGCACGGCGAGGATGATCATGTTGAGGGAGGCTTCGATGCCTTGCACCGACTGGAAGGCATCGTGGTTTCCCGAGATGCGGCCGAGCGGCAGGATTGTGCCGACGAACAGGAACATCAGCGCTCCGACGACGAAAGCGGCGATGATGAGGCCGCGCAGCCACCAGATCGGCGCCTCCAGCGCCTTGGCTGCCTTTGCCAGATCGCGCGACAGCGACACGAGCTCGGCGGCGACGCCGCGCAGGCCTGCATCGGGAAAGCGCTCGGCGACGCGCTCTTCCAGCCGTTCGGCGGTTTCGAGGATCAGTTTCGAATCAAGCGAGCGGTAGCGCATGACGAAATGTCCGATTGGCGCTCAGGGTTCGGCCGGTGCGTTGGTGCGCTTGCCGTAGCGGTTGGGGCCTGGGTCACTTTTGAAAAAAGCCAGGATAAAAAGCAGGACGAAGCCGATAATGAGAGAGATCAATGCGTAATAGGCAGGCTTGCCGAAATCATGGAACCGCTTCGCCGTTAGCGCAAAGGTCGACCATGTCGAGACGAACACAGCGATCCATAAGGCGAGCGCCCAATACTGGCTCGCGGCAGTGCCTAACGGCGTTCGCGCGAACTGGTAGAGCAGAAAGAGTTGAACGATGACCGGCAAGAGGCCAGCCAAAACATAAGCGCTCGGATTCACCCGCCCAGAAAGGCTGAAGAAAAGCCATAGGAATTGAGGTTTGTCAGTCAACCCGGTGCATCCGTTCTCGGGAGATCAATCGCGCAGCAATTCGTTGATCGAGGTCTTGGAACGGGTTCTTGCGTCGACCCGCTTGACGATGACGGCGCAGTAGAGGCTGGGGCCGGGCTCGTTGTTTGGAAAAGGCTTGCCCGGCAGTGAGCCGGCGACGACGACGGAATTGGCCGGCACTTCGCCGTAGAAGATCTCGCCGGTGGCGCGGTCGACGATCTTGGTCGATTGGCCGATGAAGACACCCATGCCGAGCACTGAGCCCTCGCGAACAATGCAGCCCTCGACCACTTCGGAACGGGCGCCGATGAAGCAATTGTCCTCGATGATGGTTGGGCCGGCCTGCATCGGCTCCAGCACGCCGCCGATACCGACGCCGCCCGACAGATGCACATTCTTGCCGATCTGGGCACAGGAGCCGACCGACGCCCAGGTGTCGACCATGGTGCCGCTATCGACATAGGCGCCGACATTGACGAAGGACGGCATCAGCACGGCGCCCGGCGCGACATAGGCAGAGCGGCGCACGATCGACGACGGCACGGCGCGGAAGCCGGCCTTCTCGAAATCGACGGCGCTCCAGCCGTCGAACTTCGAAGGCACCTTGTCCCACCATACCGCCTGACCGGGACCACCCTTGATGATCTCCATCGGGTTGAGCCGGAAGGACAGCAGCACCGCTTTCTTCAGCCACTGGTTGACGTGCCATTTGCCGTCGGCCTGCCGCTCGGCGACGCGGGCGACGCCCCGGTCGAGCAGGTCGAGCGCCGATTGGATGGCCTCGCGCGTCTCGCCGCGGGTTGCGGTCGAAATGGTGTCGCGTTCCTCGAAGGCGTTCTCGATGATCTTCTCGAGACTCGCGAGATCGGGCTTCGACATGAATTCGCTCCATTACCAAGCTGTTAAGGGCCGGCGCCTTAACCTGTTTGAAAGTCGCGCGGACCCTATGTGAAGGCTTGGGGAGGGTCAATCGCGGCAGCGTCACGGGACGGCGCAAGTGAATGATTGGACGGGTAAAGCAAATATGACTCCCATGGAAAAGGCGGGGTGGACGCCGCTACCGCATTCGGACGAGGATCTGGAGCGGTCGAAAAGCGTGCCGGACACGCCGCAAACGCGCGCGGAGACATATCGGCTGGCCTGGAACGACCCCGATTTCATGACGCGGCGCGAGTTGCGCGCGGTCAGGCTGCAGCTCGAACTGCTGAAACCGGAGATGATCCTGGCCGAGCGCGGCATCCAATCGACCGTCATCCTGTTCGGCGGCGCGCGCATCCCCGAGCCCGGCGGTGAAGCCTGGGCGGCCAAGAACGAGACGCAGAAGAAGAATCTGGAGCAAAACAGCAAATACTATGAGGAGGCGCGCAAATTCGCCCGCCTCTGCTCGCAGCAGTCGGCCACTTCGTACTATCGCGAATTCGTCGTGGTGACCGGCGGCGGGCCTGGCGTCATGGAGGCCGGCAATCGCGGCGCCGACGATGTAGGCGCGCCGTCGATCGGTCTCAACATCGTGCTGCCGCACGAGCAGGCGCCAAACGCCTACGTGACGCCGGAACTCTGCTTCAACTTCCACTATTTCGCGGTCCGCAAGATGCATTTCGTCATGCGTGCCAAGGCCGTTGCGGTGTTTCCCGGCGGCTTCGGTACGATGGACGAGTTCTTCGAGACGCTGACCCTGATCCAGACCGGCCGCATGGAACGGGTGCCGGTCATCCTGTTCGGCAAGGCTTTCTGGGCACGGGCGATCGACCTCGATTTCCTCGCCGAGCAAGGTACGATCACCCCCGGCGACCAGGACATCATCGATTTCGTCGACACCGCCGACGAGGCCTGGGGGATCGTCAGCCGCTTCTATAAGCTCTGATATGCAAGCAAGAATTTGAAGCGCGCCGACTGCCTCAAGCGGGGACTTCGACGATCGCCGTGAGAAAGCCGGCGAGATCGTCGGTGACGAAGTCCACGTCGTCCTCGTTGGCCGGGTCGCGTTCCCAGATTTCCGAGAAGGTCGGCTCGAAATTGCGCGGCACCACCAGCACCGTGGTCATGCCCAGCGATTTCGGCACCGACAGGTTGCGGGCGAGGTCTTCGAACATCACCGCATTTTGCCCGGTGACGGCGTGGAGTTCGGCAAATTTCTCGTAGGATTGTCGCGCCGGCTTGGGGTTCAGCCCGGCTGCGACGATATCGAAAATGTCGTCGAAATGCTCGAGAATGCCCAGCTGCCGCGCGGTGCGTTCGGCATGCCGGCGATCGCCATTGGTGAAGATGAATTTGCGGCCGGGAAGCTGGCGTATGGCGGTGCCGAGGACGGGATCTGGCACCAGCCAGGAATAATCGATGTCGTGGACCTTCTCGAGAAAGTCGTCGGGGTCGATGCCGTGGCGCGTCATCAACCCGTTCAGTGTCGTGCCGTATTCCCGGTAGAGCTCCTTTTGCAGCTTGCGTGCTTCCTCGCGCGGCAGCGTCAGCAATTCTCCGACATAGGCGGTCATCTTCACATCAATCTGAGAGAACAGATTGGAATGGTGCGGATAGAGCGTGTTGTCGAGATCGAACACCCAGTCGGTGACATGGGCAAAGCGGGCGGGGTCGGGAAGCGTCGTCATACCGTCCTTATGGCACGAAACGATCTTTCTAACAGGAGGTTTATCCACAACCTATGCGCGCCCTGGGTGGTGAAAATGGCGCCGTGATTAAAATCTTAAGCATCGCCGAAAGGTGACATTCAGCGCTTGCTGGCACCAAGACGGACCAGTGGGAGCAAGCGATGAATCGCATATTTCTAAAGTCTGCCGCCATCGCTTTCGCCTCCGTCGCCGTCTCACTTTTGCTGACGCTGATCGTCGTGCCGGCAATGGGTTTTCCGATCAATCGCACCATCTGGTTGACGTCCACCGTATGCCCGCTGGCTCTTGCCTGGGGCGCCGGTGCCTATTCGGTCTGGCAGGGCGAAAGGTTGAAGACCGCGCATCGCGAGCTCGCCCGCGCCCATGCCCAGCTCGCCGCCGCCCACAGGCGCTTGGCGGAAAAGGCGAGCCGCGACGACATGACCGGCATGCTCAACCGCGAAAGTTTCTTTGCCGCCCTCGACGGCTCTCGGCGTAAATCCGATCGCGGGGCATTGCTGATCGTCGATGCCGACCATTTCAAGACCATCAACGACAGCTACGGCCATCTGATCGGCGACGAGGCGCTGCTCCTGATCGCAAGTGCGATAGAGCGTGGCGTGCGCAGCGGCGATGTCCTTGGCCGCATCGGCGGTGAGGAATTCTGCGCCTTTCTGATCGGCGCCACCGAACACGAAGCCAGGCGCGTCGCCGAGCGCATCCGCCGTGAAGTAGAGCGTATCCGTTTCCGGCCCGTCGACGAACGAACCGTTCCGCTGACGGTCAGTATCGGCGGGACCACCTGCGGCGAGGACGCCGCAGTGTCGGAGCTAATGCGCGCCGCCGACCAGCGGCTCTACGAGGCCAAGCATCGCGGCCGCAACCTGTCGATCATCGATCGTGACATTTCCGAAGCGGCGTGAGCTCAGCCCTAAGCCTTGTGCTGGAAAAATTCTACCCTATCAGAATTCAACCGCGCCGCGGCCAGTGCTGTCAAAATCCGAAGATGGCGATGCGGAACAGCAGGGCAGCGGCCGCCAGCGCGACCAGTGCAATACCAAGGCCAATGGGAGAACCCCAGCCATACCATTCCATCGCCAGCTTGGCGTATTTGAATTCTTCGGCCGGTGTGAGTGGGCCGCGCGTCTGGTTCTGGTTCCTTGTCCACTCCTTGCGTGCTGCGACAGGCCGTGCCTTGCGCCCGACGCAGCATATTACTATAATGGCCGTAATGTTAGGCAAATTGATAGTTAGATGATCGAAATAAACTCGTCAAGCATGAATCGGGCCGACATGAAGACGGCCATCAGCCTTGCCATTATGGGCTGGCAAGACGCGACGCAGGCTTATGACGAGGCAGTAGGCGATAGGCTTGAGCTGAGTACGGCGGAACGCCATTGCCTGGCGCTGCTCTATGGCGGCCCGCAATCGGCTGGCGAGGTCGCGGCCGCAACAGGGTTGACGCCGGCCGCAGTCACCGCGCTGATCGACCGGCTGGAGGCGCGCGGCCTGCTGACACGAACGCGCAGCCTCGAGGACAGGCGCAAGGTGGTCATAGAGGCGACGGAACTCACGCGAGAACTATCGGCGCGCTATTATGGTGCGATCGCGCAGGAGGGAGAAAAGGTGATCGCCACATTTAGCGACACCGAGCTGGCCACGATCCTGCGCTTCGTCACCGCGTCGCTCGACCTTCAGCGCGACCAGCTTGCCCGGCTGAAAGCCGAGGCCCTGGAAACAGCCGACAGCCTATAGGCTCGCCGGGTCGAGCGCCGGCTCGCCTTTGCGGCGCGCCACGATCGCCGCAAGATCGGCGGTCTCGAAAGCATCACGCAGCACGTCGAACGACGGCAGCACGAAATAGGCACGCTGGAACTTGTCGATCTCGTAGCCGGTGCGCATTACGGTTTCCAGGTCGAAGGCGACATGGTGCGCCTCGCCGCCTTTGACCGCGAACTGAAGCTCGGTGAAGGATGACATCAGCCCGGCGCCGAAAGCCTTCAGCGGCTGGCCCGGCTCGCGTATCAGCCCGTATTCGACGGTGTACCAGTAAAGCCTGGTGATCATCTCGTCGCCGCCGACCGCAATCACGCTGTCGGCCTTCTTGCCATACATCTGCATGAAGTCGGCAAAGACCGGCTGCGTCAGGATCGGCACGTGACCGAAGAAATCGTGGAACATGTCGGGCTCGACAATGTAGTCGAGCTCCTTTTGGGTTCGCAGCCAGTTGGTGACCGGGAAGCGACGGTTGGCGAGGTGGTCGAAGAACGGCTGGGCGGGAATGAGCCCCGGCACGGCGACGATCTCCCAGCCGGTGAGCTTGCGCAGCTTCTCGCTGACCTCACCGAAATCCGGGATCTTGTCGAGAAGGCCGAGCGCCGCAACGCCATCGAGATAGGAATGGTGGGCGAGCTTCCTGGTCAGCTTCGTCTGGCGGTCGCACAGCGTGCGCCACACCGCCTGTTCTTCGTCGCTATAATTGTAGCCCTGCGCCACGGTGAAATCGGCACGGCAGACCGAATAATCGCCGCGAAGGCCTCGCGCCGCGCATTCGCGGGCGTAGTCGGCAACGTTCATCGTCATGGCTTGCTCTCCCTGGAAATCATGATCAGCGGATCGTCGGAAATTCTAGCCGGATGGCGCGAGGCAAATCAGCTTTGATGGTGGCTCAAATGCGGGGTTGGAGGTAAAAGACTCCACGATCGAGCTTTGGGAGAGTGAAAATGCCTCAGTTTGACGAATTCGAGATCAAGATGCTCGACAGCCTGCAGCGCGACGGGCGCAAGCCGGTATCCGAACTGGCGCAGGAGATCGGCCTGTCGACGACACCTTGCGCGCGGCGCTTCGAGGCGCTTCAGCAGGCGGGCATCATCAAGGGCTTCGCCGCGGTGCTCAGCCGTCGCGCCGTCGGGCTGATGGTCGAGGTGTTCATCCAGGTGCGCCTGACCAGCCACAGCGACGGCTCGCCCGAAAGCTTCATCGCCGCCGTCCAGCGGATGGACGAGGTGTCCTCATGCTGGACCATGACCGGCGATCATGATTTCCTGTTGCATGTGATGGTGCCGTCGGTCGACGAGCTCAATGCCTTCGTCATGCACCGGCTGATGCGGCTCGAAGGCGTGCGTGACGTCCACACCCAGCTTGTGCTGCAGAACATCAAGGGGCCGGGCCATGTCCCGCTTGCACATCTCAGACGGTAGGCATTTCTGCGGAAAAGCTGCACACAAACTGCTGAAGCGAGCCAATCTCCAGCGCTAGATCGCCGACTACGACATGCGGACCGCCATTGCATAAGGTCCGCCATGAAAAATCGTCCTGATCAACCCGCCACATACGGCCATCGGCAGCCGTGTGCCGGACGACCATCTGCCGCCGCTCGGTTTGCTGGCACTGGGCGGTCCGCTGATCGACGCGGGACATCAAGTGCGACTTGTGGACGCCGAATTCGGGCCGATGCCGCTTGCCACGCTGGTCCGGGACGCCTTGAGCGATCATCCCGACTGTATTCTGATCGGCCATTCCGGCTCGACCTCTGCGCATCCGACAGCCCTACTGATCGCCGGCATGGTCAAACACATCGATCCGGCGACAATCCTGATTTATGGCGGCGTGTTTCCGACCTATCACTGGCGCGACATACTGGCCGAAACGGAGGCCTTCGACTTCATCGTTCGTGGCGAGGGGGAGGCGACCATCGTCGCGCTGGTCGAAGCGCTTGAAAAACGCAAGCCGCTGTCGGATGTGGCGGGCATCGCCTTTCGCGACGATTTGCGCCGGCCTTTTGCCACCAACCCGGCAAGGACGATCGCCAATCTCGACGACTACCGCATCGGCTGGGAACTGATCGATATCACTCGCTATAGCTATTGGGGAGGCAAGCGTGCGGTGGTCATGCAGTTCTCGCGAGGCTGTCCGCATCTGTGCAACTATTGCGGCCAGCGGGGGTTCTGGACGCGCTGGCGGCACCGCGACCCCGTGAAGTTCGCGCGGGAGATTGCCTGGCTATACCGCGAGCACCGCGTCGAGCTGATCAACCTTGCCGACGAGAACCCGACCTCGTCCAAAAAAGCCTGGCGCGCCTTTCTCGATGCGATGATCGCCGAGAATGTGCCGGTGCTGATCGTCGGCTCCACCCGCGCCGACGACATCGTCCGCGACGCCGGCAGCCTGCATCTCTATCGCAAGGCCGGCGTCATCCGCTGGCTGCTTGGCATGGAAAATACCGACGAGCAGACGCTCCAGTTGATCCGCAAGGGCGGCAGCACCTCATCCGACCGCGAGGCGATACGGCTGCTGCGCCTCAATGGCATCTTGTCGATGGCGACCTGGGTGGCCGGTTTCGAGGACGAAAGTTTCCGCGACCTCTGGCGCGGCTTCCGCCAGCTGATCGCTTATGACCCCGACCAGATCCAGGCGCTCTATGTGACGCCGCACCGCTGGACGCCGTTCTTCAGGATTGCCAGGGACCGCAAGGTGATCCAGCTGGACGCCCGCCTGTGGGACTACAAGCACCAGGTGCTGCAGATGACCCGCCTCAAGCCGTGGATGTTGTTCTTCGCCGTCAAGCTGATCGAACTGGCCGTGCAGTCGCGGCCCAAGGCCTTGGCGCGCATCCTGTTCCACAAGGATCCGGAGCAACGGCATTCGATGCGCTGGTACACCAAAATGGGCCGCCGCGTCTGGTTTCGTGAAGTCTGGGGCTTTCTGGTCCGCGACCGCCGCCTGAAGAATGGCCCGACGCTCGCCGAATTCTGGGGCGCGCCGCAAGACCAGGAAGAGGAATCGATGGTGGTCGCGCACCCGGCGCGCAGGCTGACACCGCCTGCGACCACGATTTCGCCGCGCGCCTGACCGGCTCGGGCAATCTTTTAACAAGCATACGCAACGTATGTATATTGACATACGGAATGTATGTACCCACTTCGGGATACGGGACGGATATCAGCGACCGCCCCGGAAAATGGAACGCAGCGATCCAAAACCCCGAAGTCTTGCGAGCGGCTCTCACCTTCTCGGAGAAGCCACATCGCGATGGTCGGGACCGGCCTGCCTTGTTTGAATGGAGTGAAACAATGACCAAACGCGATGCGATCTTCCCTGCCGGTCGGCAGGCCCTCTACGAAATCAATCGCTATTCGGCGGCGATCCGCTCAGGCGGCTTTCTGTTCGTCTCGGGCCAAGTCGGCAGCCGCGAGGACGGGTCGCCGGAGCCAGCCTTCGAAAAGCAGGTCCAGCTTGCCTTCGACAATCTCGCGGCGGTGCTGAAGGCCGCCGGTTGCACGTTCGACGACATCGTTGACGTGACCACGTTCCACACCGACCCGGCCAAGCAGTGGGAGGCGATTGACGCCGTTCGACTTAGGGCGATCGGTGAACCGCCCTACCCGAACTGGACCGCGGTGGGGGTGAATTGGCTGGCGGGCTTCGATTTTGAGATAAAGGTCATCGCGCGCCTTCCTCAGCCCGGATGATCGATTGGCGGCGAGCGACGAAGGCGGAGACTACCTAGTCGATCGTTCGCCCGCCCGCCTGTCTCGACAAGCGGCGCGATGGTGATCGGATGGTCTTCCGGTCTGTCGCGGCGTTGGACAGACTGAGGCCACTCACGGCACGATCAGCGTGCCGGCGCCGTGTTCGGTGAACAGCTCGAGCAGCACCGCATGCGGCGTCTTGCCGTTGAGGATGACGACGCCTGCGACGCCGCGCTCGATTGCCTCGATGCAGGTCTCGACTTTGGGGATCATGCCGCCCGAGACCGTGCCGTCCTTGATCAGGGCCTTGGCCTCGGCCACGGTCAACTCGTCGATCAGCTTCTTGTCCTTGTCGAGCACGCCGGGCACGTCGGTGAGGAACAGCAGGCGCGTCGCCTGGCAGGCGCCTGCGATGGCGCCGGCAAAAGTGTCGGCATTGATGTTGTAGGTATGGCCGTCGCGGCCGGGCGCCACCGGCGCCAGCACCGGGATCATTTCGGATCGTGCCAGGAGGTCGAGCAATGTGCGGTCGACCTCGACCGGCTCACCGACGAAGCCCAGGTCGAGCACCCGCTCGATGTTGGAATCCGGATCGATCATGGTCTTGCGCGCCTTTTCGGCAAACACCATGTTGCCGTCCTTGCCGCACAGGCCGATCGCCCACTCGCCCTCGGCATTGATCAGCGCGACGATCTCCTTGTTGATCGACCCGGCCAGCACCATCTCGACAATCTCGACGGTCTTCTGGTCGGTGACGCGCAAGCCGCCCTCGAATTTGGATTCGATGCCCATCTTGCTGAGCATGGCGCCGATCTGCGGCCCGCCGCCATGCACGACGATCGGGTTGACCCCGGATTGCTTGAGCAGTGCGATGTCGCGGGCGAAGGCCTTGCCGAGCGCGATGTCGCCCATCGCGTGGCCGCCATATTTCACCACGACCGTCTTGTTCTCGTAGCGCTGCATATAGGGCAGCGCCCTTGAAAGCAGCGCGGCCTGCATTTCGGCGGTGGCGGCGACATCCGTCATCGGCGTGGTTCCCAGCTTGGCATGAACGGCGGCGTCTTAGCGGGAATTGGACGAGGGGGCAAACGGCTTTGTTGTCACGATCGATCAAATCACCGCCTATGCCGGCACCTGCAGCGGCGCCCGCCGGCCCAGCCATCCCGAGATCTTTTCCATCTGCGCGGCGAACGACAAAAGCGTCTCCTCGTCACCGGGGCGGCCGGCGGCCTGGACGCCGAGCGGCAGGCCGGCATCGGTCACGTAAACCGGAAGCGTGATCGACGGTTGCCCGCTGACGTTCTGGATCGCCGGCCAGTGGGTGAACCAAAGGCTCTTGTCCATCAGCTGGCCGAATAGCGGCTTGAACTTCAGCAGGCCGGCGAGGCGCAGTCTGTCCAGGACATTCTCGATGAATTCGTCGGCGCCTTTCGGGTCCATGGTGCCGCAGGCGAGCGGCGGGTGCGCGATGACAGGCATCAGCACTGCATCATAGTGCGCGGTTTCGGTGATAAGGCGGCGCGAGGTTGCGTGCAGCCGCTGCAGGCCGGCATAGATTTCGCCGGCCGAGAGGATTTCACCGAACCGGCTCATCACGCGCGTGGCGCGTTCGATATCGCCTGAGATGGAGCGGCCGACGCGCAAGGCCTCGCCACGCATCGTGCCGGCCACCGCCGCGGCGACGGTTCTGGCGAAATCGGCGATGAAATCGCGGTCGATATAGGGCAGGTCGATCTCCTCGACGCTGTGCCCGCCTTCGCGCGCCAGCCCAATCGCCGCATCCAGAGCTTTCAAGGTTTCTTCCGAAATCGGCAGGCCGAGCGGCGATTTTCGGTAGAAGGCGAGCTTGAGCTTGCCCGGATCGCGCCCGGCGGCCGCAGTGAAACTGCCGTTCGGCGAGGGTGCCGCGTAGGGCGACAGCGGTTCGGGCCCGTGGGTCAGGTCGAGCAGCAGGGCCGTATCGCGCACCGAGCGGGCCAACGCATGGTCGACGACAAAGCCGTACCAGCTTTCAGTGACGAGCGGCGTCAAGGGCACGCGGCCGCGCGAGGTTTTCAACCCGACCAGCCCGGTACAGGCCGCAGGCACCCTGATCGAGCCGCCGCCATCCGAGGCGTGCGCCACCGGCACGACGCCGGCCGCGACCAGCGCAGCCGCGCCGCCCGAGGAACCGCCGGTCGTGTGAGCGGTGTCCCATGGATTGCGGGTGACGCCGTAAGCCACCGACTCGGTCACCAGCCTCAGCCCGTGTTCGGGTGCGGTGCTGGTGGCGATCGGGACCAGGCCGGCGGCCAGATAGCGTTCCGTCATGACCGAGTTAAAATCGGGGGTGTAGGCTGGGATGCGGCTGCCGCCATGCGTCGGCACGCCCTTCATGGCAATACCGAGGTCCTTCAGCGCAAAGGGCACTCCGGCAAGCGGCAGCTTGTGGTCGACGGTTTTCGCCCGCGCCCGCGCCGCCTCATAAAGCGGTTCGGCGATGGCGTTGATCTCCGGCCGGGTGGCCTCGGCCCGAGCGATCGCCGCATCGACGAGATCTTGCGGTGTGATCTCTCCCTTGTGTACGAGTGCGGCCTGGCCTGTTGCGTCATGCTCCCACAGAACCCGCTCAATCGACATGGTCGCCCTCCCGCTCATGGCAAGCTAGCGGGCGGCGATTTCCTTGGCAATCGACGCTGGCGCTGCCGGTGCGGCCAGACCATTTCAGTCGTTGCAAATACATTGCAATCGCCTAATTTGGCGGCCGATGACGCCGCAGGACATCAGCAACCTGATTGTCCGGACCTCGATGAAGGACCGGGCCGCGTTCGATCTGCTCTACCGGCAGACCAGCGCGAAACTTTTCGGCGTCTGCCTTCGTGTATTGAAGGACCGGGGAGATGCAGAAGAGGCGCTTCAGGAGGTCTTCGTCAAAATATGGACGAAGGCGGACCGTTTCGCCGTTTCGGATCTGAGCCCGATCTCCTGGCTGGTGGCCATTGCGCGCAATCATTCGATCGATAGGATCAGGGCGCGGCGAGAGCCTGCCGCCTATATCGATGCCGCGCTCGACGTGGCCGATCCGGCGCCGGGGCCGGAGGCCATGGCCGTGGCGGGCGGTGAGTCCGGACGCATCTACCATTGTCTCAAGGAATTGGAGAAGGACCGGGCGGCGGCCGTCCGGGGCGCCTATCTGGATGGCAAAAGCTATGCCGAACTGGCGGAGCGCTATGGCGTGCCGCTGAACACGATGCGGACCTGGTTGCGGCGCAGCCTTTTGAAACTGAGAGAATGCCTGGAAAGATGACGCTGGCTGACGACAATGGACCGGAAGGTGGGGGTGACGACCTGTTCGCCGCCGAATACGTCCTTGGCGTGCTGGCCGCCGACGAACGCGAGATCGCGTCGCGCCGCATCGACGCCGATGCCGCCTTCGCGCGCCTTGTCGATGCCTGGGAGGCGCATCTTTCGCCGATGGCCGCCGCCTATCCGGAGACAGAGCCTCCGATCAGGGTCAAGGAAGCATTGGACCGCCGGCTGTTCGCTGCAGAGCCGCGCGCCGGCCTCTGGTCGAGCCTTGGCTTCTGGCGCGGTCTTGCCGCCGCCGCCATTGCGACGCTGGCAATCTATATTGCCTTGCCTTACGTCAATCCACCGGTCGTCGAGCCGCAAACCCGGCTTGTCGCTTCGCTGGCAGCCGAAGGCAGCGATGTCAAATATCTCGTCGTCTACGATGCCGTCCGTCACGATGTCGGCCTTTCCCACGTCTCCGGCGAGCGAGCCGCCGGCAAGGACTTCGAGCTGTGGATGATCGAAGGCAAGAATGCGCCGGTGTCGATGGGCGTCATCCCGGCCGGTGCGACCGCGCATCTGGCCATCCCGCCCGCCGTCCGGGAGAAATTGGCGCAAGGCGCCGTGCTTGCGGTCAGCGTCGAGCCTGCCGGCGGTTCGCCGACCGGCCAGCCGACTGGACCGGTGGTCGCAGCGGGCGATCTGAAGAGCATCTGACCGATTCTTGCTTCGGAAGAAGACCTGAAATCTATCTTCCGCGATTTAACCGCCTGCAAAGCTTGTTGGCGGCTGTCGATCCGCGCCGGGCAAATTGTAGCGACAAATATTTTTTTGCGGAGAGGGCGAAACTCCGGCATTTCCTATTGCGTATCTCCTTGCGTTCCCGAATGAGGGGAACGATAACCCGAGGAGATTGAAATCATGCGTAAATTCGCCACCCTTTTGCTTTCCGGAACGGTCGCCATTTCTGCGCTCGCCACCATTGCCTATGCCCAAAATCCGATGGTCGGCGGCGCCGCCATGTACGCCCAGAAAAACATCGTCGAAAATGCTGTCAACTCGAAGGACCACACGACGCTGGTCGCTGCCGTCAAGGCAGGCGGCCTGGTCGATACGCTGCAAAGCGCTGGCCCCTTCACCGTGTTCGCGCCGACCAACGAGGCCTTTGCGGCACTTCCAGCCGGCACGGTGGAGACGCTGCTCAAGCCTGAAAACAAGGACAAGCTCGTCAAGATCCTGACTTGCCATGTCATCGGCGCCAAGGCGATGGCCGCCGACGTCGCCAAGATGGTCAAGGATGACGGTGGCACCCACAAGGTCAAGACGGTCGGTGGTTGCGAACTGTCGCTCAAGACCGACGGCGGCAAGGTCACCGTGACCGACGAGAACGGCAATGTCGCTAATGTGACGATCGCCGATGTCGAGCAGTCCAACGGCGTCATCCACGTCGTCGACAAGGTTCTCCTGCCGAAGATGTAACAAACGCACGCTGCCGGCGAAGATATCGCTAAGGGCCTCCCTGCGCACACTCCGCGCCGTTCACGCAAGTGGATAGGCGCGGAGTCCCGCTTTGAGGACAGCGATCGTCACCGGCTTTTGATTTCCGTGTGGCGGTCGAATTTGGCACAAGCAGTAACAGGAGGAATGGGCATGAACCGTCGCGAGCTTCTTTTGAGTGGTGCGGCAGCCATTGGCGTTGTCGCAGGCGCCACCGCGCTGCGCATGGGCGGAGCCCAGGATGCACGCGCGGCCGAGACTTTCGAGGTTACCAAGACCGAGGCCGAGTGGCGCGCCATCCTGTCCGACGCGGCCTTCAATGTGCTGCGCAAGGAAGGCACGGAATACCCGGGCACCAGTCCGCTGCTCAACGAGCACCGCAAAGGCATCTTCGCTTGCGCCGGCTGCGACCTGCCGGTCTATTCGTCAGAGACCAAGTTCGATTCCGGCACCGGCTGGCCGAGCTTCTGGCAGGAAATCCCCAACGCGATCGGCAAGACCGTGGACAGGTCGTTGGGCATGACCCGCACCGAGGTCCATTGTCGCCGCTGCGGTGGCCATCTCGGCCACGTCTTCGACGACGGTCCGCCGCCGACCGGGTTGCGGCATTGCATCAACGGTGTCGCCTTGACCTTCAAGCCGGCGACGGCCTGAGGATGGCTGCGCCCCTGACTTTGTCGGAGAGCGCGAGGACTTCGTAATGGTTGATTTTGCGCATGACCCCGAAATCGCTTTTCGGGGTCATGCGCGAGGGCGCCAGGCGGGGGATCCAGCGCGCCTCAATGGCCTCCGCCACCGCCGCCCTGAGCGGCTGGCTTGCGGATCACCAGGGTGAAGAGCCCAAGCGTCGCGAACAAAACCGTCAGCATGAAGAATACGTCCATGAACGACAGCAGCGACGCCTGCTGCTGGACCATGCCTGACAGTTTGGAGATGGCCGCCTTGGAGGCGTCGAGCCCGGCGGTCTGCTCGAAGTTGAGCGTCATGTTCTGCAGCTTCTGCTGCGCAGCGGCACTTCCCCATTGCACGTGCTCGGAGAGCCTGGCGTAGTGGAAGGCATTGCGGTCGATCAGCACGGTGTTGATGACGGCCAGGCCGACGGCGCCGCCGAGATTGCGGGTCAGGTTGAACAGGCCAGACGCATTCTTCAGCCGCTCCGGCGGCAGGGTTCCGAGCGCAATGTTGTTGATCGGCACCATGCACAGCATCATCGAGCAACCGCGCAGGATCTGCGGGATCAGCAGTTCATAGAAATCCCAGTCGGCGGTGAGATGCGTCATCCACCAGGTCCCCGTGGCGAAGCCGAAGAAGCCGATCATCATCATGATGCGCGGGTCCATCTTGTTCGACAGGATGCCGGAGATCGGCGCGGTGAAGAACATGGCCAGGCCGCTGACGAACAGCGCCTCGCCGATCATCATCGAATCGTAGCCGCGGATGCGCCCCAGGAACACCGGATAAAGATAGGTCAGACCGTAGAGGCCGATGCCGACGACGAAGGAGAACAGCGAGCCGAAGGCGAAATTGATATTGCTGAAAGCCCTCAGATCGACAATCGGCTCCTCGGCGGTGAACACGCGCCAGAAGAACAGCACCGCGCCGAAGGTCATGATGACGGCGCAGACGAACACCGCCTGATCCTGCAGCCAGTCGTTATTGGGACCTTCCTCCAGCACATATTCCATGCAGCCCAGGAAGGCGGCCATACCGGCAAGCCCCCACCAGTCGAACTTGCTGAACAGCTTGAGATTGGGTTTGTCGAAGTCGATCAGCGACCAGGCGGCCGTCGTCACCAGAATGCCGGGCACGACGTTGACCAGGAACAGCCAGTGCCAGGACATGGCATGGCTGATATAGCCGCCGACTGTCGGGCCGATGGTTGGCGCCAGCGTCGCCACCAGGCCGATCATCGGCGAGACGATGGCGCGACGCGACGGTGGGAAGATGGTGAAGGCGGCTGCAAAGACGCTCGGGATCATGCCGCCGCCGATGAAGCCCTGCACGGCGCGGTAGACGATCATCTGGTCGATATTGGTTGCGGTCGCCGCCAGCGCGCTGGCCGCGGTGAACCCTGCCGCCGAGATCGTGAACAGCACTCGCGTCGACAGCATCCGGCTGAGGAAGCCCGACAGCGGGATCATCACCACCTCGGCAATCAGATAGGCCGTCTGCACCCACGGAATCTCGTCCGAACTGGCGCTCAGGCCCGCCTGGATCTCAGCCAGCGAGGCCGAGACGATCTGGATGTCCAGGATCGCCATGAACATGCCGAACACCATTGCCAGGAAGGCGATGACGCGGCGTGTCGAGATGTGGTCGACCGGCACCGGCATGGCTGGCGCCGGCGCCGATCCTGCAGTTAGGGTTGCGGTCGCCATGACCTTTGCTCCCGGTTCCGCTTTACTTCGATGCCGAAGGCGCCGTGCGGCTGTCGACGGCGACGACGACGCTCAGGCCAGCTCGCAGCTTGCCCGTCTTCAGCACATCCGCTGGCACGTCGATGCGAACCGGAACGCGCTGCACCACCTTGGTGAAATTGCCTGTGGCGTTCTCCGGCGGCAGCAGCGAGAACACTGCTCCTGAAGCCGGCGCCAGCGACGACACGGTACCCTCGATGTCCTGGCCGTCGATCGCGTCGACCGACACTCTGACCTTTTCACCAGGCACCAGCCGGGCAAGCTGCGTCTCCTTGAAATTGGCGACGATGTAGAGCTTGTCCATTGGCACGATGACGGCGAGCTTCTGTCCAGGGCTGATCAGGTCACCCTGCTCGACCGAGCGGTTGCCGACCACGCCGTCATAGGGTGCGCGCAGCACGGTGAAGGACAGGTCCCGCACCGCCTTGTCGTGGGCAAGCTGCAGCGAGGCCAGCGTGCTGGCCGATTCCGTGCGCTGCGCCTGGAGCACGCCGATATTGGCCTGAGCCGCCGCGATCTGCGCGTCGGCGCCGGCAAGTGCGGCATTGGCTTGCTCGACCGCCGTCTGGGCATCGTCCAACTGGGCCTGGGTGCCGACGCGGGTCTTGAGCAGCTGGGCGGCCCGCGCTTGGACGCGCTTGGCATTATCGGCCGCGGCCTGGTCGGCGGTCTTCTGCGCCTGCGCCTGCTTGAGCGAGGCGCGCGCCGCCTCAGTCTGGGCATCGATGCGGTCGAGCGTCTTGCTCAACGTGGCGATCTGCGCCTCGGCCTGGGCAACGGCTATCTTGTAGTCGCCGTCATCGACGATCAGCAGCGGGTCGCCGGCCTTCACTTGCTGGTTCTCGGTCACTTTGACCTGATCGACATAGCCCGAGATTTTTGGCGAGATGAACGCCGTGTCGGCCTGGACATAGGCGTCGTCGGTCGTGATCATAAAGCGCCCGTCGGTCCAGTAATCATAGCCATACCAGGCGCCGGCGCCCAGCAGGGCCAGGCCGATGATGGGCAACAACATCGAGCGCATCGAGCGCTTCTTTTTGGCGGGAGCCAGCGGGGTGACGTCGGCGGGTTTGACAGGGGCTTCCGGCGCTTCGATCGCAGGCTGGACCTTGGCACTGGGGAAAGGGCGGACTTCGGCACTGGTGGGCGCGTTCGAGGACATGATATCTCTCTAAATTAACTGGCGCTGAATTTTGTCAGACTGAACCGTTCGGTTCGATCTCGACATTGACTTAGCGCTTAAAGAGGCCCATATCAAGAGCAATCGAACCGGATGGTTCGAATTATTTTACGAGGTGTGACATTATGGCCGAAGCCCCCAAGGCCGCTCCTTTGCCTGAGTCAGGCCCATTGCCCGGCGCTGGCAAGGACCAGTGCGATCTGCTGGACAGTCTGCCGCGCGGCCGCCCGGCCGCGGGGCAAGACCCGGTCAAGCGCAGCCAGATCATCGACGGTGCGCGCCGTGTCTTCATCGACAAGGGCTTCGAAGCCGCGTCGATGAACGACATCACCCGCGAGGCCGGCGTGTCCAAGGGCACCATCTATGTCTACTTCGCCAACAAGGAAGAGCTGTTCGAAGCGCTGATCGAGGAAGAACGCGGCACGATCTTCAAGAACATGTACGAAGTGCTGGACCAGATCGGCGACCTTCGCCAGACGCTGGTGAAGTTCGGCATCGTGCTGTCCATGAAGATCACCTCGGCGAGGGTCATCCTGGCGCAGCGGACGGTGATCGGCGCGTCGGAACGCATTCCGGAGCTTGGCGCGCGATTTTACGAACGCGGCCCGAAGCGCGGCCATGACAGGGTTGTCGTTTTCCTCAACATGGCTATCGAACGCGGCCTGCTGAAGATCGACGATGTCGAGCTTGCCGCCTATCAGTTCACCGAGCTGTGCCTGGCCGGTCTTTTCCGCCAGTGCATATTCGCCTATCGCACCAAAGCGCCAAGTGCGGCCGAGATCGAACATATCGTCAGGTCGGGCGTCGATGTGTTCCTGAAGGCCTACGGCACCGAACAGCTTGCAGAGCAGGAACGGACCTCCAGCCCCGCCTGACCAGCCGTCGGATTCCGTTGCCTATCCGCCGTTGGCGGCGAGCACGATCGCCGCACGCAATTCTTCGAGGCCTTCGCTCTTTTCCGACGACGTGGCGAGCACGAAGGGAAAGGCCGCCGGGCGTTTCTTGATCTTCTGCAGCGTTTCCTCGATCAGCCGTGGTACCCCCGCCGCCTTGATCTTGTCGGTCTTGGTCAGCACGATCTGATACGACACCGCCGCCTTGTCGAGCAGCGACAGCACCTCGTCGTCCTTGGCCTTGATGCCATGGCGGGCGTCGATCAGCACGTAGACGCGCTTCAGCGTCACCCGGCCCTTCAGGTAGTCGAACACGAGCTTCGTCCACTCGTCGACCTTTTCCTTCGGCGCCGTGGCGTAGCCATAGCCCGGCATATCGACCAGTGCCATCGGCGGCAGATCGGCGCCTTCTCCCGAAAATCCGCCCGGCACGAAATAGTTGAGCTCTTGCGTCCGGCCCGGCGTGTTGGAGGTGCGCGCCAGCCCCTCCTGGTTGACCAGCGCGTTGATCAGCGACGATTTGCCGACATTGGAGCGGCCGGCAAAGGCGATCTCGGGTGGACCCTCCGGCGGCAGGAATTTCATCGCCGGCACGCCGCGGATGAAGATCCAGGCTCGCGTGAACAATTCGATGCCGATCGTGGTCTTGTTCAACGCGTTCAAACCGCTGCCTCCAGAAGAAAAATGTTGCTGCCACGAATGGCATCGAGATTGCGGCTGATCTTTTCCACCGGCCAGTGCCACCACGCCAGCGCCAGCAGCCGCCGGATGGTCCTGTCATCGAAGCGCATCTTCACCACCTTGGCCGGATTGCCGGCGACGATCGCATAGGCCGGCACATCGTGCGTCACCACCGACTTTGCCGCCACAATGGCGCCGTCGCCGATCTTGACGCCCGGCAGCATCACCGCTTCCATGCCGATCCAGACGTCGTTGCCGACGATTGTGTCGCCACGCACCTCCTTCGACCATGTCGCCGGGTCGAAGCCTTCTTCCCAGCCGTGGCCAAAGATATTGAACGGATAAGTCGAAAAGCCGGACATGGCGTGATTGGCGCCGTTCATGATGAAACGCGCGCCCTCGGCGAGGGCGCAGAACTTGCCGATGACCAGCCTGTCGCCGATGAACGGATAATGATGCAGCACGCATTTTTCGGCGAATTTGTCAGGTCCGTCAGGGTCGTCATAATAGGTGAAGTCGCCGATCTCGATATTAGGCGCCGTCACCAGCGGTTTCAGAAAGCCGACGCGTGTGTGCAACGGGATCGGATGCTTGATCGATGGATTGGGTCCGGTCATATCGAACTCCGTCGAGCACCTGCCAGGCAGGTCAAAATAGCGCGATCCGTCCCGCAGTACCAATAGCTTAATCCAGGCCGGCAGCTTGTGCAAAAAGCCCCGGACGAACCGGGGCTTTCTGGTTTCGCATTATCGGAGCGCCGGCTATTCCGCCGGCGACGGTTTCTTGCGGAACAGCGCGACCAGATTGTCCCACAATTCGATCTTGGCGCCCTGCCGCTTCATGATCACGCCCTGCTGCAGGATCGACAACGTGTTGTTCCAGGCCCAGTAGATGACGAGGCCGGCCGGAAAACCCGCCATCATGAAGGTGAAGATCACAGGCATCCAGGTGAAGATTGCCGCCTGCGTCGGGTCCGGCGGCGTCGGGTTCATGCGCATCTGCAGGAACATCGTCACGCCCATGATCAGAGGCCAGACGCCGATCATCAGCATGTGCGGCAAGGTGATCGGGATCAGCCCGAACAGGTTGAAGATCGATGTCGGATCCGGCGCCGCCAGATCCTGGATCCAGCCGAAGAACGGCGCGTGCCGCATCTCGATGGTGATGTAGAGCACCTTGTAGAGCGAGAAGAACACCGGGATCTGCAACGCCACCGGCCAGCAACCGGCGAGCGGATTGATCTTCTCGGTCTTGTACAGCTCCATCATCGCCTGCTGCTGCTTCATCTTGTCGTCCGCGTATTTCTCGCGGATCTCGAGCATCTTGGGCTGCACCTTCTTCATGTTCGCCATCGACGCATAGGACTTGTTGGCGAGCGGGAAGAACAGCGCTTTGACGATGACGGTGGTGGCGAGGATCGCCAGGCCGAAATTGCCGAAGAATTTGTAAAGCGTGTCGATCAGCCAGAACATCGGCTTGGTGATGAAATAGAACCAGCCCCAGTCGATCAGCAGGTCGAACTGGCGAATATGACGGTCCTTTTCATAAGCGTTGATCGTCGAAACTTCCTTGGCGCCGGCGAATATCTCCGACTCCACGGTCGTCGATTGCCCGGGAGCGACCGTGACGGGATCGGACAGGAAATCGGACTGGTAGCTGTGCGGATGGGGCCCGCTTTTGAACTCGAAATAAGAGAATTTGGGCTGAAATTCGCGGCCGCTAGGCGGCACCAGGGTCACCGCCCAATACTTATCGGTGATGCCCAGCCAGCCGTCGGTCGACTTGCCTGGCTTGTATTCCTTGTCCGATTCGACGCTGGAGTATTTGTATTCCTGCAGGCCCTCGCTTCCGGTAACGCCGATCAGGCCCTCGTGCAGCACATAGGTGCTGGCGATGGCCGGCTTGTCGAAACGCGTAACGCGGCCATAGTTCGACAACGTCGCCGGCGCCGAGCCGCCGTTCTGAACCGTGTCGGATACGGTGAACATATATTGGCTGTCGACGGAGAAGGTGCGCTTGAAGGTCAGGCCCTTGTCGTTGGTAAAGGTCAGCGTGACCGGCGTCGCCGGTGTGAGCGTCGCCTTGCCGTCGGTCTGCCAGACCGTGTCGGGGCCGGGCAGCGTGCCCACATCCGGCGCGCCAGAAAAGCCGATCTCGGCGAAATAGCCGTTCGGCAGGGACGCCGGGTTGAGCAACGCGATCTCGGGCGAGGTCTTGTCGACCGTCTCCCTGTAATGCTTGAGCCGGAGGTCATCGAGGCGCGCACCGGTGAGGTTGATCGAACCTTCGAGGCTCGGCGTGTCGATCTTGACGCGGCTGGTCGAGGCAATCGCCTGGTCGCGGCCGGCCGGCGTCACCGCGTCGCCGCCAGGCGCGCTCGGAATGGCGCCGGGCTGTACCGGTGTTTCGCTGGCGCCCGGACTGGTGCCTTCGGCGGCCTTCTTCTGCTCCGCCACGCGCTGCTCTTCGATGCGGGCGGCTTCGCGCTGCATCTCGCTGCGCGGCATCACATAGAAATATTGCCAAAGCGCCAGGATCAGCACCGACAGTGCGATGGTGATGAAGAAGTTGCGGTTGTTTTCCATCGAAGCCCTTGGCCTATCGTGTTCCACGCAATCTGCGGGAGAGTTCGGCCTTCAACTGGCCAAACGGAGTGGTAAGCACGTCTTCGCGCCCGACGATGACATAATCATTGCCCGGCGCCATGTCATCCGCGGCATGCGTGCGCACGGCCTCTCTCAGCCGCCGCCGGATGCGGTTGCGAACGACGGCGTTGCCGACCTTCCTGGTGACGGTATAGCCGACGCGCGGCGCTTCGCAGTCGCCGCGGCCCAGAACCTCGACGAGGAAAAGCCGCCCGCGGCGCTTTTCGCCGCGGCGGACAGCCAGGAATTCCGCGCGCTTCAGAAGCCGCTTGGGATGGGGACCCGTTGGCTTGCCGGTTGCGGGCAACGATCTTGTCTCTCGCTTGGTGCTCAGGCGCTGAGACGCTTGCGGCCGCGGTTGCGGCGGGCTGCGACGACGCCGCGGCCACCCTTGGTGGCCATGCGGGCACGGAAGCCGTGCCTGCGTTTGCGGACGAGTTTGGACGGCTGGTAAGTACGCTTCATTTGTTTAAATACCGCGGGGTGCGGCCCTTCTTGATTCTGTCACTTTGTAACAGGAGCTTTGCCGGGCCGGTTTTGGCGCGATCGAAACCGCGCCGGGACGAATGGCCCGAGCGTGAGCGGGCTTATAGAAAGAAGGGTTTTGGAAGTCAATCCAGCGCGTCGGGCCGGCGTTGTCGGACCGGCAGGGAAGTCTTGCGGCCCTTTGTTCGGCTTCGACCAAGGATGAATTTGGCAAAAAAGCCGCAATCGCCTAATCTCACCCGATCAAGCGATCGTGAAGACAAGCAGTCCTTAAGACAAGCAGCCGTGATGACAGGCAGCCGTGACGACGAGCATGAGTGAAGTCCCAGCAACCGACGAAAGCATCGCCGAGGCGAAGGCCGCCACCCGCAGGGTGCCCTTGGCGCGCGGCCTGTCGACCAAGTTGCTGCTGCTCACCATCGTCTTCGTGCTCTTGGCTGAAATCCTCATCTTCGTGCCCTGGATCGCCAGTTACCGGCTGAGTTGGCTGAAGGAGAGGCTGAGTACTGCCGCTGCTGTTTCCATCGTCCTGGTGCAGGGCGAACCTGCCTCGCTGTCGCGTGCCGCCCAGAACGACGTGCTGATGGCGATCGGCGCCAAGGCGATCGCGGTGCGCGACGGCGGCGTCTCGCGGCTGCTGGTCGTGGCCGAAATGCCGCCGCAGGTGGACGAGCATATCGATATCGCCAATGTCGGCATGATCAAGGGCATGACCGGCGCGCTGGACACGCTGTTTTTCGGCGGCAAGAGGATGCTGCGCGTTTTCGGACCGGTCGGCGACAGCGACAAGGAGTTCGAGCTGATCATGCCCGACCACCGCCTGCGCAATGCCATGCTGATCTATTCGCGCAACGTCGCCTTCGTCTCGCTGCTGATTTCGCTGTTCACCGCCATGCTGGTCTACGCCGCGATAGACCTGATCATGATCGGCCCGATCAGGACGATGACGCGCTCGATGCTGTCCTTTTCCGAGGCGCCCGACGATCCCGGTCGCATCATTCACCCCGCCGCCCGGGCCGACGAGATCGGCGTCGCCGAACGGGAGCTGTCGCAGATGCAGGAGCGGCTGCAAAAGATGCTGTCCGAGCAGAAGCACCTGGCCGATCTCGGCCTCGCCGTGTCGAAGATCAACCACGACATGCGCAACATCCTCGCCTCGGCGCAGCTGATGTCGGACCGCCTGCGCCAGGTCAAGGACCCGACCGTGCAGGCCTTCGCGCCAAAACTGCTGCGCGCGCTCGACCGTGCGGTGTCCTATTCGGAGGGCGTGCTTGCCTATGGCCGCACCCAGGAGCCGCCGCCGTCGCGCCGCAGGCTGCGGCTGCGCCAGCTGGTCGAAGACGTCCAGGGCCTGCTCGACATCGAATACGGCATCGAATTCGTCAACGCCGTCGACCCGGTGCTCGAGGTCGATGCCGATTCCGACCAGCTGTTCCGCGTGCTCACCAATCTTAGCCGCAACGCCGTGCAGGCGATGGCGGCGGACACCGAGAGCGCCGTGGTGCGCCGCCTGACCATATCGGCCGAGCGCATCGGCAGCGTCAGCCGCATCGTCGTCACCGACACCGGCCCCGGCCTGCCGCCAAAGGCACGAGAAAACCTGTTCGCGGCATTTCGCGGCTCGGCCCGCAGCGGCGGCACCGGCCTTGGCCTGGCGATCGCCCATGAATTGATCCGCGCCCATGGCGGCACGGTGGAGCTGGTCGAAAGCATCGGCGGCCGCACCACATTCGCCGTGACCATTCCCGACCAGCCGGTCCGGCTCGACCAGGCCCGCAACGGGCTGCGCCGCCCGGCGTAACGAACCGTTTCGTTACGGATCGTTTCAATTCACAAGGGGTTGGTCCGAGACTACGAGCCATCGGCTCGGCCGCCGTGCAACGTCTCGTTTCGTTACGGACCGTTCCGATTGGCAAATGACTGATCCAAGACTACGACTTATCGGCTCGGCCGCCGCGTGACGCGATCTTGCCTTCGCCGGCCGGCGCATGACGGCAAAGCATGACTGCAAAACTTTTGGCCAGGATCGGCTTGCTTTTCGCAAATTCAGTCGCTAGGGAACAGCTCACATCGCGGCCGGTCGCCAGGATCGGATCGCGGGGCTATGCCAAGCATGGCCTGTTGCGCGCCCGTAGCTCAGCTGGATAGAGCACCAGACTACGAATCTGGGGGTCAGGAGTTCGAATCTCTTCGGGCGCGCCATTTGTAATGTACATCCCAATCCACCGGCATCGATGGACCGCTTAGCCGCTCATCATTGCCATCGTGGTGGCGCTTTAGCGGTTACCGGCAAATCTGCGGGATTCCCGGCGCTGAGAAACGACTTCTCCTGGGGGATGAGCCACGGCTGGTCGGCTGATGTTTAGGACCGCCTTGCATGCAGGCGACTGCATGCGCTGCCGCCGCCCGCCACGGCGGCGGCGAACTCGATCACACGTGCGTTGCCGCTATCGAGCATTCGTACTAACCTCTGCCCTTCTTGAAATCGTGCCGGGTCCTCAGGCTTGCCTTGGGAGATGCTAATGCGCGGGTTCTTGCCTTTCATTCTGTTGGTGCTTCTACACATTCCGATTGTATCGCATGCCGCCTCCATCCACGACGCCGCCATGAAGGGCGATGTCGCCGGGATCACGGCAGCGCTCGACGCTGGTGCCGGCGTCGATGAGAGCGACGGGGGCGCGACACCACTCTATCTTGCGGTTAGGGGCGGGCATTTTGCGGCGGCAAAACTGCTCATGGAACGCGGTGCCGACGTCAACGCCGCCCCAACACCGGCTTTGGGTCCTGCCCTCATGCCGGCTTTGGCAAAACGCAGGATCGATTTGATCAATCTGTTGCTGGATGGGGGCGCAAATCCAAATTCGAAGCGCAGCCGCGAAAACGCTATCCACATCGCGGTGAATCTCGGTTGTTTCGACTGCGTGAAGGCACTCGTCGAGGCCGGCGCGGACGTGAATGCGAAGACAAAGGACGGCAAGACGCCGCTCCATCTGGCAAAATTCAAGAGGCAACGCGAAGTCGCTGACTATCTCATATCGCACGGCGTCGTCTTGCCAACACCAGCTCCGATCTCGATGAAGTTGGCTACTGCCGATGTCGAGAAAGGCCGAACCTACTTCACCAGCGTGTGTGCCGGTTGCCACAATGCCGCGCCACAGGGAGCGACCAAGACGGGACCCAACTTGTGGAGCGTCGTCGGTCGCGACAAGGCGTCTGTGGCAAAAATGCGTTACTCCGACGCTTTGCTCGACTGGGAGGGTGTATGGACGTACGAGGATCTGAACAGATATCTCTTCGGACCCATGCTCACCACGCCGGGCGTTTACATGGAGACGCCTGGTGTTCCGGACGAGACCGAACGGGTCGACCTGATCGCCTACTTGCGCACACTCAGCGACAAGCCGATCCCGCTGCCCTGAACGTTAGCCCCAGGAGGGCCGCGGCCGGATTGCGCCCAACGCCGATGAGCGCTCGAATTCTGCATGGAGGTCACTTCGCTTCCCCTTGACGAATGACCGGTTGGATCCGATTTTGGCTGTTCAGGGGTGGCAAGGGACAGTTTATGGCGCGCAAGGCGGACCTTCGGCTCCGAGCGGTGATCTGAGAAATCGATAGGCGCAGCAATAACATACGAGTTCCCAGTTTCATCCTCTTCGGGCGCGCCATCAATCCAATGCACGGCCCGCCTCATGGGGCCTCTCGGGCGCGGTGAGCTCATAGCCGCCCGACTATGACCGTGACCGGCGCCGGTGGTCGGAGGGTCGCGAGGGCTGAGCGCCATCCCTGCCAAAAGAGGGGATGGTCTGCTGATGCCGACTCAGTCGGCCTGCTTGATCTCCGGACCCGGTTCAGTCGGCGGCGCTGGCGTGCAATCCTGGCCGGTGCATTCCTGCACGGGATCTTTCGCCGGCGGGAGACAGTTTTGGCCTTCACAATGAACGGGCGGCTGCACTGTTGCGGCTTTGTTGTTCGGCGGCACAGGCCGATCCTCAGCGCGAACGGTAAGCATTCCAAGGTCGATCATGGCCGTGCACAAGAGCGCAATCCGAAGCAAATTCATTTCCGCCTCCGCAACTGACAGCCAGATGCAGACTACACGTTTGACCTGCGGCCAACATCCTGTCACCCGCGAACGGCGTTAACAGCGCGTTTCATTGCTGGCCAGCAGGGCGCGCGATTGAGATCGAGTGTCGTCCTCTTCCTAACAAACATCGCCAGGAACAGGCGTTCGGCGTGAGATGGCTGAAGCCAACCTTCCGATTTTCCGATACGCTCGTTTGAGGGTTTGAGGTGCCTTAGGGCTTTCGCGCATTCGAGGTTCTTCAGGTCTTTCACGGGGGAACATACATGATGGCATTCAACAGCGTCCGCTTCCAGGTCAAGCCGGGAAGTGAAGACGAATTCGTCGAACTGTTCAGCAGCGCTCCGCGCAATTTCGAGGGATTGCGAAAAATGGCTCTCATCAAATCCGGAGATGGCGCCTTCTTTTCGATTGGAGAGTGGGACACTTTCCAGCACATGGTCGATGCTCGGCCCAAAATGCTAGGCAATCTTGATCGGTTCCGGCATACGTTGCAGCAGCTTGAAGGCGGATATACGGATGCTGTTTCCGGCGAGGCCGTCTTCGAAACGGACGGCAGGAGCGGCGGCAGGTCGGTGTAGTGTTCGCATTTCGACAAAGCTTATGCCGTGCGCATCTCCCGCCACTCACCTAAACCGCACATTCCCCCTGGAAAGCTCGGCCACCGACCTGCATCCCATCAGCCGCATGCCGCGTTCGATTTCGGTTCGCATCAGGCCGAGCGCCCGTTCGACGCCGGCCTGTCCGGCGGCTGCCAGCGGGAACAGATAATACCGCCCGACGCCGACGGCCTTGGCACCCAACGACAGGGCTTTCAGCACATGCGTGCCGCGCTGGACGCCGCTGTCGATGATCACGTCTACCTTGTCGCCCACCGCGTCGACGATCTCCGACAGCTGGTCGAACGGGCTGCGCGAGCCGTCCAGCTGCCTGCCGCCATGATTTGACAGAACGATGCCGGTGCAGCCGATGTCGACCGCCTTGCTGGCATCGGCAACGCTCATGATCCCCTTCAGGCAGAACTGGCCGTTCCAGAAGCGGACCATGTCTTCGACGTCCTTCCAATCCAGCGATGGATCGAGGATCTCCGTGAAATAGCGGCTGATGGAAAGCGCTCCGCCGCCGAGATCGATATGGCCGTCCAATTGCGGCAGGCTGAACTTGTCGTGCGTCAAATAGTCGATGGCCCATCTCGGCTTGATCGCGAACTGCATCATGCCGCCGAGCGTAAGCCGAAAGGGGATGGAAAAGCCGGTCCGCAGGTCACGCTCGCGGTTTCCGCCGGTGACGCTGTCGACGGTCAGCATCATCACCTCGACGCCGGACGCCTTGGCGCGCTCCATCATGGCGCGGTTCAGGCCGCGATCCTTATGGAAATAGAACTGATAAACCTGCGGCGTCCGGTGCTTGCGGACTTCCTCCAGGCTGACCGTCCCAAGCGACGAGACGCCAAACATCGTCCCGAACTTCTCCGCCGCCGCGGCGACGGCGCGCTCGCCGCTATGGTGAAACAGCCGCTGGAGAGCCGTCGGCGAGCAATAGACCGGCATCGCCAGTTTCTGGCCCATGACGGTGACCGACATGTCGATCTGCCCGACACCGGCAAGCACGTTTGGGACGAGGTCGCAGTCCTCGAACGCAGCCGTGTTGCGCCGCAGCGTCGTCTCGTCGTCCGCGCCGCCATCGATATAGTCGAAGATCGGTCCTGGCAGGCGCTGTCTGGCCAGCCTGCGAAAGTCCTGAAAATTATAGCAGCTTTGCAACCTCATAGGGCTCAATCGGATCTATGCGGGGCGCGATGTCAAGCCTATGCAATTGCCGATCGCCGACTATTCCGCCGCCTCGCGTCAGCCCGCCACCGCGCCAACCGACTCCCGCTCCACCAGCGGGCATTCGAGCTTGGTGATGGGATGGCGGCCACGACCGGGAGGGGCGGGGACTTCCAGCTGCTCGATCGCCCATTGCCCCATCGCCATATGCGGCAGGATCGACGTCGTCAGCGGGGGGAACAGATGGCGCGCGATCTCCTCGTCGTCATAGCCGACCACCGAAATATCCTGGGGGATGTGCAGGCGGGCCTCCTTCAGCGCCTCGTAGCAGCCGATCGCGGTGCGGTCGTTCTGGCAGAAGATGGCGGTCGGCCGGTCTTTCAGCGCCAGTAGCTTGATGGTCGCGGCATAGCCGGCGCTCGCCGACCAATCGCCTTCGACGACCAAGGCCGGGTCGAACGGGATGTCGGCTGTCGCCAGCGCCCGGCGGTAGCCCTTCAGCCGGTCCTGCGCCGCCTGCATCCATGGCTCGCCGGTGATGGTGGCGATACGGCGATGGCCATGGCTGATCAGGTGCCGGGTCGAGCTCTGGCCGCCGGCGATCTCGCTCGGCACCACGGCGGGGAAGGCATAGTCGGCGGTGTAGCAGTTGAGCAGGATGACCGGAATGTCGAGGCCGTAGAGATACTCCGGCGCGACGATCTCGCGGGTGAAGATGGTCATGTAGATCAGCGCCGAAATGCCCTGCTTGGTCAGCGCCGCGATGGCCCGGGGCTCCATCACCTCGTCGCCCATGGTCTGCGCCACCAAAAGTACATTGCCAGCGTTCCACGAGGCTTGCCGCGCCCCTTCAATGGCGACGACCGCCTCCGGGCTGGTCGCCAATTGGTCGACGGCGAAGCCGATCACGCCATCCAGCCCGTCAAAAGCGGCAACCGGGGCTCGCAGGGCGGAAAACACCGGCGGCGCATAACTGAGGGCCAGCGCCGCCTCTATCACCCGCTCACGAGTTTGCTGCGATAGCCTGATGCCCGGCGTGTTGTTGAGGACGAACGAAACCGTCGCCTGCGAACAACCGGCGGCCCTGGCGATGTCGGTCATGGTAACGCGGCCTCTGGGGTTTTTCCCGGACGGCTTGCGCCGCCTGGTACCCTCAAGGACGGGATCGCGCAGTGGTTCGTTCATGTCATTCGTCCCTCAAATCTCGCATTTATAAGGTAAAGCGATGCTAATAGATATAAGTGCCCTCTTAAGTGATTTAGTCGCGAATCCGACGTGACAGCGCATTGGGAGGCTTCTCCTTTCTTGTGAGAATCCCGATTAAACTAATACTCTTTACTAATATCCGGCGGCCCTATAACGTCAATCCATCATGCTCGGACGAACATCGGACCCGCGCATGTTCGGAACGTAAGCCAGCCTGGTGGCGGACAGTTCCCGTCAACCGAAGCTCGCCTGCCGTTTCGAGGAAATGTCAGACAAATCGGACTATTTACGAACGACGAATGAGTCTCTAAAGTCGACGATCGCGGCTGGAATGGCGTCGTTCTTCGCTGCCGGAACCCTGAGGAGGAGGGCGTCCAAGCCGCGCCGGCACGTTCATCATCAGCGAAAATTACTGAGTCAAATGGGAGGTTGAATATGAAATCTGCGATACGAAATGCGTCCGTCGCCGCTGCGGCCCTGCTGCTCGGCCTGTCCGTCAGCGCAATTGCGCGTGCCGACGACAAGCCGACACTGGCCTTCGTCGTCAACGGCGCTTCCGATTTCTGGAAGGCTGCCGAAGCCGGGGTCAAGAAAGCTCAAGGCGAATTGCCCAATTACAATCTAGAACTCAAATATCCGGAGCAGTCCTCGGTCGCCATCCAGCAGCGCCTGATGGACGATCTGGTGACGGCCGGTGTTAAGGCGATCATGGTCTCGGCCGTCGACCCCAAGACGTCGACCGACGGGCTGAACAAGATCGCCTCGGAAACGGCGTTGTTCACCACCGACAGCGACGCACCGCAGACCAAGCGTGTCGCCTATATCGGCTCGTCCAATGTCGATGCCGGCAAGCAGGCGGCAGAGATTGCCAAGAAGGCGATGCCAGATGGCGGCAAATGCCTCGGCTTCGTCGGCCTACTCGGCGCCGACAATGCCAAGGAACGCATCCAGGGCATGAAGGACGGCCTCGCCGGCACCAAGATCGAACTGGTCGACGTGCGTGGCGATGACATCGACCAGGCCCGCGCCAAGAAGAACGTCGAGGACGCGCTGGTCGCCAGCCCCGACGTCACCTGCATGGTCGGCTTCTATTCCTACAACACGCCGCGTATTTATGAGGCGCTGCGCGATGCCGGCAAGCTCGGCCAGATCACCGTCGTTGGCTTCGACGACGATCCGATCACGCTGGGCGGCGTCAAGGAAGGCACCGTCGCCGCCACCGTCGTACAGCAGCCCTTCGAATGGGCCTATCAGGGCATGAAGCTGATGGCCGCCTATCTCGAAGGCAACAAGTCGGGCGTTCCCGCCGATGGACTGATCATCATCCCGACCAAGATCATCGGCAAGGACGATGTCGACGCCTACGCCGCCAGCCTCAAGGCGATGTCTGGAAACTGAGCAAACTAGGTTGCGCCGGCTCAAGGTTCGCCTTGAGCCGGCGTTCTATTGACGGGCCTCGCGAGGCCCGTCAGTCTGAGTCCAAAACGGCTCACCGGCTGCTGTCAGGCGTGATGAATTATTCCGACCCATCCATCGTTGCATCCACGGACGCTCCGTTCCTGAGCCTCAACGGTGTGCGCAAGACCTATCCCGGCGTTGTCGCGCTGGACGGGTTCTCGATCGAGGTCAGGCCCGGCGAGGTCATCGGCCTGGTCGGCGAAAACGGCGCCGGCAAATCGACGCTGATGAAGATCCTCGGCGGCGTCACCAGGCCGGACACCGGCACCATCATTGTCGATGGCGCCGCCCATGACGGGCTGACTGTCGAGGCCAGCATCGGTTCGGGCATCGCCTTCGTCCACCAGGAACTCAACCTGTTCGAAAACCTCGACGTCGCCGCCAATATCTTCTTCGGCCGCGAACCGCTGCGCGCCGGCCCGCTCAAGCTGGTCGACCGCGCCAGGCTGCGAGCGCTGGCGGCGCCGCTGCTCAAACGCGTGGGCGCCAATTTCTCGGCCGATACGCCGGTATCGGCGCTGTCGCTGGCCCAGCAGCAAATGGTCGAGATCGCCAAGGCGCTGTCGATCAAGGCAAGGCTGGTTATCCTCGACGAGCCGACCTCGAGCCTGCCGATCGCCGAAACCGACAAGCTGCTTGGTGTCATCAAGGCGCTGAAGGCAGACGGCATCAGCGTCATTTTCATCTCACACCGCCTGCACGAGGTCGAGCGCGTCGCCGACCGCGTCGTCGTGCTCAGGGACGGCATGCTCGCCGGAACTTTGCCGAAGAGCGCCATCAATCACGACCAGATGGTCAAGCTGATGATCGGCCGCATGCTCAAGGAGAGGGAGAAGGCCGCAGAATCGGCGCGCCCGCCGGGCTCTGTCGCGCTGTCGGTCAAGGCCATTCGCACCGCCGCCTATCCCGACCGGCCCGTCGACCTCGACGTCAGGCATGGCGAGATCCTCGGCCTTGCCGGTCTCGTCGGCTCCGGTCGGACGGAGCTGGCGCGCGTGCTGTTCGGCATCGACAAGAGCTTTGGCGGCTCGTTCCAACTTGACGGAAAAGATCTGGTTCTTGGTTCGGCCGCGGACGCAGTGGCCAACGGTATTTTCCTCGTCCCGGAAGACCGCAAGCTGACCGGCATCCTGCTCGATCTGTCGATTGCCCAGAACATCTCGCTGCCCAATCTGCCGGCGCATTCGCGGCGCTCGCTGGTCTCGGCCAGCGCCGAGGCCGCCACCGCCGAGAAACAGAAGACCGATCTGGGCATCAGGGCGCCCTCCGTGCAGACGCGTACCGGCACGCTGTCGGGCGGCAACCAGCAAAAGGTCGTGCTGGCCAAATGGCTGGCGATGAAGCCGAAGGTGATGATCCTCGACGAGCCGACACGCGGCATCGACATTGGCGCCAAGGCCGAGATCTACGGGCTGATGCGGGCGCTGGCCGATGCCGGCGTCGCCGTGCTGATGATCTCCAGCGACATGGAGGAGGTGATCGGTGTTTCCGACCGCATCGCCGTCATGCATGAAGGCCAGATCTCCGGCATTCTCGACAAGGAACGGTTCAGCCAGGAAAACGTGCTGCTGCTGGCGGTCGGCAAGCAGCCGAAATAGTTCGCCGGCATTGGGAGACGACGATGAGCAAGAAAGATCTCGGCCTGCTGATCCTGATCCTGGTGGTCGGCGCGGTGGTAGCGATCATCAACCCGCGCTTCCTGCTGCCGATCAATCTCGCCAACACCTCGAACCTGATCGGGTTGTTCGGCATCCTGTCGATCGGCCAGGCTTTCGTCATCATCACCGGCGGCATCGAATTGTCGGTCGGCTCGGTGGTTGCGCTGCTCGGCGTGCTGTTCATCGACTTCATCGCCACGCGCGGCATGGCCTGGCCGGTCGCCCTGCCGCTGATCCTGGTGCTCGGCGGCATCATCGGGCTGGCGCATGGCTGGCTGATCACCCGGCTCAAATTGCAGCCTTTCGTGGTGACCTTGTGCGGCCTGCTGATCTATCGCGGCGTGGCGCGCTTCTATACCGCCGACGGCACCGCCGGCTTTGCCTTCGGACAGAACTTCCCGGAACTCGAGTTCCTGACGGCGGGGCGGTCCTGGGGCGTGCCGAACAGTTTCATCGCGCTGATCGTCATCGCCGTCGTCATGTGGGTGGTGCTGCACCGTTCGGTGTTCGGGCGATATCTCTACGCCATCGGCAAGAACGAGGAAGCGGCGAAATATTCCGGCATCCGCACCGGCCGCATCGTCATGGCCGCCTATGTCATCTGCGGCGTGCTGACGGCGCTGTCGGCTATCTATTTCGCCATGTACACACGCTCGATCTCGCCGGCGAGCCACGGCCAGTTCTACGAGCTCTACGCCATCGCGGCAGCGGTGCTCGGCGGCTTCTCGCTGCGCGGCGGCGAAGGCTCGCTGATCGGCGTCCTGCTCGGCACGGTGCTGCTGCAGGAGTTGCAGAACCTCGTCAACCTGCTCGGTATCCCGTCCTCGCTCAACTTCGCCGTGATGGGCGGGGTGATCCTCATCGGCGTTCTGGTCGACCAGCAATGGGGCGTGTTCAGGGCGCGGCGGCGGATGCTGGAAGCCACCCGCAAGGGCGTGGCGGGTGCTGCCGCGGAATGACGCAAAAATAGCTGGATGAAATACGCCGACTGCCATTGGCAGGCATGAAAAGGTCAGCCTGAGCTTCGCGACAGCAGTTCAGGTTAATCTCTATTTGGAACGAAACCCGTATCTGAGCGTTTATTTAAGCTTTGCTACGCGGAGGCGTCCCATGCCCATGAATCCAGTAAGTACCGCAAAGGTAGGAACTCACCCCCTCCACCCGATGCTGATACCTTTTCCTGTCGCGTTTCTTGTCGGTGCCTTTGTCACCGACCTGGTTTTCTGGGGGACTGCCGACGCCTTCTGGGCACGGGCATCGATGTGGCTGATCGGGGCAGCTATCGTAATGGCGCTTCTCGCTGCGACAGCTGGTTTTATCGACTTCCTCAACGAGCCGCGCATTCGCGCCTTGTCCGACGCCTGGTACCACATGCTGGGCAACTTGACCGCGGTCGTTGTGGCTCTGATCAATTTCTACCTTCGCTATGCTCAAGGCGCCGAGGCCGCGGTCCGACCGTGGGGCGCGCTGTTGTCGTTCATAGTGGTCTGCATACTGCTGTTCACCGGCTGGAAGGGCTGGGAGATGGTCTATCGGCATCACGTTGCAGTTCTGGATACACCGGCGGATGCACCAGCGAAGCCTTCGACAACCACTAGCACGGATACTCATCACGCTGGTCGGGACCGGCACGCCGCGTGAGGCCATAATCCCGAACAGTGGATACCGGTTTCCAAAAAGATATGATTAGACAAGTAGCGCCCATCCCGAATGCATCGGATGGGCGCCACTTTAGATAAGGCCCGACATGTCGGAGAAGGCCATGGCCTTGCGCAGCACCTCGGCGAAGCGCTCGCCGGCGGCTTCGCGAGGACCGCTATTGTCGATGGAGGTGACACCCGGTCCGGACAGCGCCACATTGGCGCTGCGCGCCAGCCGTGCCAGCACTTCACCGCGCGATTCGCGACCGCGCAATGCCAGCCGTTCGGCCAGGATATCCGGTGTAGCTGTGATCTCGACGACAGCCAGATTGGCGTAGCGGTCCCGCAGTGTCGGGATGATCGCGCGCGAGACGTTGGCGATCGCGACACGGCCGTTGGAGACTGACCAGTCGACTTCGGCCGGGATGCCATAGCGCAGGCCATGCGCCTCCCAGGAAATCGCGAAGGCGCCATCCGCTTCGGCCTCGACGAAGGCAGCGTCGGCTAGCGTATCGTGATCCTCGGTGGCCGCATCGCTCGGCCGGGTGATCACCCGGCGAACGAACTCCAGCCGGCTCTCGTCGGCAAACATGGCGCGCGCATAGCCGATCACCGTGTCCTTGCCGGCACCGCTCGGTCCGACGACGGCGACGAAGACGCCGTCGCGGATTGGAAATCCCGCGGCGGACAATTCACGCTCGACCGATGCCGACACCATCATGCGACCCGCCGTCCCTGCCGCCACACCGTGCGGACAACCGGGACGTGATCGTCGACGCGCACGCGAACCAGATCGGCGCGCCGGCCGGGCTCGATGACACCGCGATCGGTGAGGCCGACCGCCTCGGCCGGGTTCTTCGACACCATCGCCACTGCCTGAGGCAACGAGATGCCCTCGACCACGTCGCCGAGGAAAAAGGCCGACTGGATCAGGCTGAACGGAATGTAGTCCGATGACAGGATATCGAGCAGGCCGTCGCCGGCCAGTGTGCGGGCCGAGACATTGCCCGAATGCGAAGCGCCGCGCATGACGTTCGGCGCGCCCATCAAAACGCCGAGCCCTGCCTCTTTCGAAGCCCGAGCCGCCTCCTCGGTGGTCGGGAACTCGGCGACACGGACGCCTTGCTCGATCGCTTCATCGACATGGCTGACGGTTGCGTCGTCATGGCTGGCGAGCACGATACCGCGCTCTTTGCACGCAGCGGCGATGAAGCTGCGGTTCGGGCTCGAGTTCTTCGCCGATTCCGCCATCCGCTTTTCGCAGAATTTCTGGAAATCGCGATCGGTCAGCTTCAGCTTGCGCTGGTAGTAATACGCATAGGTTTCGAGATCGACGAATTGCCGCTGTCCCGGCGCGTGGTCCATCAGCGACGCCAGCCTGACCCGCTCGTCGCCGTCGAAATTGGCGAAGGCTGTGAGGCAGTCCGGCGCCGAAACCTCGCAGCGCAGATGGATGAAATGGTCGGCCCTGAGCCGGTCCTGCTGGACGCTGTCCTCAATCGCCTCGGCCAGCTTGCGTATGTCGGCGGCCGTCAGGTCGGCGTCCTCGTCCATACCGACGCGCAAGGCGTCGAGCACGGTGGTGATGCCGGCGGTCGCCACCTGCGCGTCGTGGGCGAGCACCGCGGCGATCGGGTTCCAACGCACTTTCGGCCGTGGCGCGTAGTGGCCTTCGAGATGGTCGGTGTGGAGCTCGACCAGGCCAGGGATGATGAAGTCGCCGCCCATGTCCTCGCCGCTGCGGCCAGCGCCGGGAGCAATGTCGGCGATCACGCCGTCGCGCAGCACGATCGACCCTTCGACGATCTGGTCGGCAAGCACGATGCGGGCGTTGTCAAGAACGGTCTCGGCGGTCATTTCAGGCAGTCCTCGGAGCATTTTGCAGCCAACTGAAAATGGATTGGCGTCGCACAATGCGGTTAAAGCAAATAGTCATCTCAGGCAGTTCTTCTGGCCGGGCGGCGCCCGAGCGCGTGATGGGACAGCACCATGAACGGCGCACCCGGCTCAGTTTCGACAAACAGCGTCAGCGCGTCCACCGGCACCGGCCGTTGCAGCGCGTCCGCAAACAGGCTGTCGATTGCTAGGCGAAGACGAGGGCTTTCCTGTGACGACACCCGGCCGGACAGGGTCATATGGAAACGAAACGTCTCGAAGACATAGGGGTAGCCCCATTGGCAGAGATTGCGGAACTCATCGGGCTTCAGCGAGTCGGGGCTGCGGCGTTCAATCTCCGCGTCTGTCAGCGGCGCGCGAAAGCGGTCGAAGCCGCGCACCACATCATCGGCGAAACGGTTGAGCCCCGGCAGCGGTGCTTCCGGCACGAGCGCGAAAAAGCTGTCGATTTGGCTGACGACGAGACGCGGGACCGTCATCACCGGCGTCGCCTCGGCAAAATCGTCGAGTGCGGCGCGAAGCGAGGCCTCCGTCTCGTTTGAAGCCAGCCGGAAGGGCGCCTTCAGCGTCGCATGAAAGCCGTAGCGGCGCGCCGAGGCGGTATGGAAGGCAACTTCCGCTGCCGACAACTCGCCCACCGCCTCGACCGGCCTCGTGGCGGCACCGAAGGGATCACGGCCGAGCCAATTGGCGGCGATCCGCGCCAGCGGTTCGTCCTGCAGGGGGGTGAAATAGATCGCGTAGCGCATCGAAGTTCCTCGTCAGCCCCGCTGCCATAGGCGATTTGCATGACGAAATGACGAAGCTTTGCAGCGTTTTCGGTAACAAAACGACACAGCCTGGTCATTAGCCGACGATTTTTTCGGCTTGGACCAGCGGTTGAGAAGCGAAGGGGAAACGGTCAGGCCATCAGCCATTCGTGCTCGGGCGCGTTGTGGAATTTCCACGTCCGCTTCGGTCCGGCCATGACGTTGAGATAATAGAGATCATAGCCGTGGCAGGCGGCGCAGGGGTGATAACCCTTGGGTACCAGCACGACGTCGCCGTCCTCGATCGCCATCGCCTCGTCGAGCGAACGAGAGCCGTTCTGGTCGGCATCGGTGTAGACGCGCTGGAAAGCAAAGCCCTGCGGCGGGTTGAGGCGGTGGTAATAGGTCTCTTCGAGATAGGATTCGGCCGGCAGATTGTCCTGGTCGTGCTTGTGCGGCGGATAGCTCGATGTGTGGCCGCCCGGCGTGATGACCTCGACCACCAGCAGGGAATCGGCCGGCTCGCCCTCCGGCAGGACGTTGGTGACGTAGCGCGTGTTGGTGCCTTTGCCGCGGGTCTCCTGGCCGAGATCCTTCGGCGCAATGATGCGGACCGGCAGACCGCCGCCAAGCCCCGGCGCCGAGCACACGGCGAGTTCGAGATCGGTATCGGCGCTCACCGACCACTCCGAGCCCTGCGGCACATAGACCGACCACGGCTTGCCCTTGAACGGCGACATGCGTTCGCCCAGGAGCCCGAGATCCTTGCCGCCGGCCTTGACCTTGCCCTTGCCGGTGACGAATACCAGACAGACCTCACGATCCGCGGTTTGCCCGGAAGCGGTGTCGCCGGGCCTCAGCCGATGCAGATCGAAGCCGACATAGGTCCAGCCGGCGTTTTGCGGCGTCACATGGGCTATGCGGCCGTGGCCCTTATTGGCTTTGACGAGCAGCTTCGACATGGTCATTCCTTCGGTTTGGCGTTTGCCGATGGCTTGTCTTCGTCGGCCGGTTTGTAGAGGTAGAAAAACTGCCAGACCGCATAGCCGGCGAAGCCGAGCGCGATCACGCCCCAGAACGGCGTGCCGGTAGCGAATTCGATCACCGACCAGACCAGGCAGACCGCGACAATGGCGACGCGCCGCCACAAAGGCCGGAAAAACGGGTGCTCGGAGTCTTTCATCGGATAAACGCCGGCATAGGATCAGCCCTTCCTCGCGAACTCTCAAGCATTGGGAAAGCCCTGTGTCTCAACCGTATAGCCGGCCGCCGTCATCACCCGCATCAATTCCTTGTAGCCGACCTGTGCCATCTTGAGTGGCGGGTTCTTCTTCGGATCCTGCTCGGCCTCGACCACGAACCAGCCTTCATAGCCGTGGTTGGCGAGCCTCTGGACGATGGCGCCAAAATCCAGCGATCCATCTCCCGGCACGGTGAAGGCACCAAGTGCTACCGCGTCGAGGAAGGATTGCTTGTTGCGATCCAGCTTTTGGATCACCTGCATGCGTACGTCCTTGACATGCACGTGGTTGATGCGCCGGTGGTGGTTGTCTATCGCGCGCAGCACATCGCCGCCGGCAAAGGCCAGGTGACCGGCATCGAGCAGCAGCGGAATGCCCTCTCCCGAATAGCGCATGAAAGCGTCGAGCTCCGGCTCGGTCTCGATCACCGCCGCCATATGATGATGGTAGGAGAGCGGCATGCCTTGCCCGGCACACCATTCGCCGAACTCGGTTAGCCGCCTAGCGTAGGCTTTCATCTCATCGTCCGACAGCCTCGGCTTGATGGCAAGCGGTTTCGAGCGGTCGCCCTGGATGGAACGGCCGACTTCACCATAGACGATGCAGGGCGCATTCACCGCCTTGAACAGGTCGATCATCGGCTGGATACGAACCTTGTTCTTCGCCATGTCTTCGTCGACCAGCGTCCCGGAGAACCAGCCGCCGCACAGCGTCACGTCGGCCTCTTTCAGGATCGGCAGCATGATCTCCGGATCGTTGGGAAAGCGGCGGCCCATTTCCATGCCGGTAAAGCCAGCCGAGCGCGACTGGCGCAGGCACTCCTCCAGCGACACATCATCGCTGAGTTCGGCAAGATCGTCGTTCCACCATGCAATCGGGGACATGCCCAGTTTGGCTTTCAAGTCGTCACTCCAATTTCTGACATTCGAGGCGGCGTTGGCGGGCGCGTTAAAACCGCCGCCCGCTCAGCGCTTCCTCATATTTCTTGCGCGCCGCGTTCACTTGCGGCCGTGCCGAGACTTCCGGCACTGCGACATCCCACCAGCTTCCACCGGCCTCGGTCGAAGCCAGCGGGTCGGTGTCGATGACCAGCACGGTCGTTCGCGTATTCTTCTTCGCTTGCGCCAGGGCCGTTTCCAGCCCGGCGATCGACGCCACTTTTTCGGCAATCGCACCCATGCTTGCAGCATGCGCGGCGAAGTCGATCTCGGGCAAGGTCTCGTGACGAGCGTCCTTCAGCAAATTGTTGAAGTTGGCGCCGCCGGTCGCCATCTGCAGCCGGTTGATGCAGCCATAGCCGCGGTTGTCGAGCAGCACGATGGTCAGCTTGAGGCCGAGCATCACCGACGTAGCGACCTCGGAATTGAGCATCAGGTAGGAGCCGTCGCCGATCATCACCACAACCTCCTCGTGGGGGGGGGGGGGGAGAGGGGGGCGCCCCCGCGCGGGGGGGGGGGGGGGGGTGGGGGCGGCGGGGGCCCGGGGGGGAATTAGGGCGGGGGGGGGGGGGGGGGGGTGGGGCGCCGGGGGGGCCGGCGGGGGG
>NZ_JAMYKY010000025.1:0-82326 GCF_040317695.1 Mesorhizobium sp. M1403
GAGCCGCCCCGCGGGGGGGACGGGTGGGTCTTTTTTTTCCGCCCGGGGGGGGGTGTGTCTCTCTCCACTTCTTTAATGTCTCTCTTGTCCCCCCGGGGGGGCGCGGGGGCCCCCCCCCCCGCCCCACTTCCTGTTGCCGGACTCCAGCTTAGCAAGGGGGGAATTGCAGTCATGGATCCCACCATCAAAGTCGTGCGATGCTCCGAGCCCGGCAGACTGGTGTTTGAGGAGCAGCAGGCACCAGACGCTCCGCCCGAAGGCTGGGCACTGGTCAATGTCGCCTTTGTCGGGATATGCGAAACCGACTACCACATCTTCGAGGGCAGGCATCCTTATCTCGCCTATCCGCGCATCATGGGCCATGAGGTTTCGGGGACAATCGCGGCAATCAACGCGCCCGTGGACCTGTCGGTCGGAGAGCAAATCCTCGTCAATCCCTATCTTGCCTGCGGACATTGTGCCGCCTGCCGCCAGGGCAAGCCTAACTGCTGCATGTCGATCGAGGTGCTTGGCGTGCACCGTGACGGTGCCATGAGTGAGCAGATTCTCGTGCCGGCGCAAAACTTGATTCCAGCGGCCGGCCTGTCACTGGTGGAGGCGGCCACGGTCGAGTTTCTGGCCATCGGTGCCCACGCAGTCCGCAGATGCATGGCGGGGCCGGGCATTCGCACCTTGGTTATCGGCGCCGGGCCGATCGGCCTCGGCACCGCGCTTTTTGCGCGAATCGCGCAACAGAACGTGACCGTCATGGACGTCGATACCGAGCGGCTGACCTTCGATCATCGAAACGATAGCGGCGCGAACTGCGGGAGCAGGTTTCGACGTCGTCTTCGACGCAACGGGAAACAGCCGTTCGATGCAGTCTGCCTTGCCTATGTTGCTCATGGCGGCGTCATGGTGATGGTCAGCGTCGTGCCGGACGACATAACTTTCTCCGATCCAGAGTTCCACAAACGGGAAATGATGCTGATCGGCAGTCGCAACGCGACTCGTAGCGATTTCCAGCACGTCATTGCCTCGATTCGCGCTGGAAAAATACCAATCGACCAGCTTGTCACCCACCGCACCACCCTGCGCGACAGCCCACGCGACATCGCAATCTGGGCGCAGCAGAAGTCCGGTCTGATCAAGGCCGTTATCGACGTAGGATCTGGCTGACTTCAGCAACACGATCAAGACATGTCATCGCAGCCCTGGTGCTGCATTGTGGGAGGGCGAGTTGCTCGGTGACGCCACGCTAAGCGTCGCGCTTGACACGGTATTCCGTGCGGTTTTCCTCAGATAACAATTGTCCCTGCCGAACTGGCTTGGCGTTTCGCTGATTACCGCGGGCGCAGTTTTCGTCGCATAAAGGTTGAAGCCGCGGAGCGACGATCTTTCCGGCAAAACGTGTTCCACGCAAATCCGCCGGGTATTCGCACCGCTTGAGTGTCCGACGTAGCTAGTCCACATCATGCGTGATGTTTGATGCGCGTCAGGAGAGTGATATGAGAACCACACTGGCGATTGATGACGACGTCCTGGTCGCGGCCAGGGCCATGGCCCGGCAGCAGGGTCGTAGCCTCGGCAAGGTCATTAGCGATCTCGCCCGGCGCTCGCTGCGCCGGCCTCAAGCTGGCGGCGAGCGCAACGGGATTCCTCTTCTGTCGCCTCGGCCGCATGCACCTCCTGTCACGCTTGAGACGGTCAACGCCTTGCGAAACGAACTGCCTTGACCTTCCTGCTCGGTGTCAATGTGCTGATCGCACTGATCGATCCTGGTCACGTCGCCTATGGCGACGCGCATGGCTGGTTCGAAGAGACGGGCAACGCGGCATGGGCTACTTGTCCGATCACCGAAAACGGCGTCCTGCGCATCGTCGGGAACCAAAGATATCCTAATTCTCCCGGCTCGCCCGCCATCGTTGCGCAAATCGTTACCAAGTTGCGGGCTCTGCACGGGCACAGCTTCTGGCCCGACGATGTGAGCCTGGTTGGCTCCGGCGACATCGATGCAGCGAAAATCCTGACTTCGGCACAGGTCACGGATACGTACCTTCTCGCGCTCGCCAAGGCGCGAGGCGGCCAACTTGCCAGCTTTGACCGCAAGCTGTCAGCGGCGCCCGTGAAGGGCGGGAAGTCTGCACTGCACCTGATTCCCACAAGGTAGACCGCCGGGCTCTTCGGTGCAGTCTGCCTTTCGATCTTCTTGGCTTTGAATTGAGGCTTGCGCAACTTGTCGCGCTCAGCGCACTCCAGTGGATCGCGAGCGGCTATCTGGCCATAGTTTGCGGGGCATTCATCTTCTCCCTTGAGCGTCCGCGCTTGGACAGTTCGGCCTTGCCGCAATTGCCCTTTCAGCTGAATCGATTAGCGCGAAACGTAGCAAGCATGGGATGCGGATTGCCTGAGGCGATTTCTTTGGCAAGCAATTCGCCGACGATCAATCCAAGCGTGGCGCCGCTGTGGCTAAAGGCGACGTGAAGCCCGGCGACGGTCTCGACGGAGCCAAGCACTGGCTCGCCGTCGCCCGGGATGGGCTTCGGGCCAACTGCATAGGTAGCGAGTTGGAGCCGCGGATTGCCCTCGAGCACCGCACTAGGCGCAGGATGCGGATCGCGCCATCAGAGATACGACACCATCATCGAGCGGTTCGAGCCGCCGCCGCAGCCTCCGCGGCCGCTGCGCTCAGATTTCGCCCAACGCGATCTCAAGCTCGTGAAAAGGGATTGCCCAATGCTCGTGATCCATTCGACCCCTCTGACGACCCTCGTCGCGTTAGTCACGCTTGGCTTATTTGCGGCGCCGGCGCGCGCGCCGATACCCTTCGGCCGGTCGCGGGCGACCCGCCTGAACATGTTTCGGCTGTCATCGGAGAGATCCAGTCGAAAGCGGCGTACGCGCACACGAGTTGGGGCATGCGCGTGGTCGATCTCGACACGGGGGCCGTGCTTGTCGACCAGGCGGGAGACCGGGCGCTGACTCCTGGATCGATCATGAAGGTATACAGCACTGCCACCGTGCTGGATCTGTATGGTGCCGAGTACCGGTTTCACACTCCGGTCCACAGGACCGGGTCCGTCTCGGACAGTATGCTTGGCGGTGATCTGATCCTGGTCGCGTCCGGCGACTTCAGTTTCGGTCTACGCGAGCAGTCGGACGGCACCCTCGGCTACAACAATATGCCGGAAATCGACCACAACTATGCTGATACCGGCTTTGCAGGCGGCGCCTTGGTGAAGGGGAGCGACCCGCTCGCGGCGTTTGATGGCTTGGCCAAGGAAGTTCGCGGTGCGGGCATCACGCAGATCAAGGGCGACGTCATCATTGATGCGCGTCTCTTCGAAACCTATCGCGACGCCGGGCCATATGCTGATCACCGACGTGGATGCACGGGCGCTGCCTTGGCCTAATGTCGAGCTTGGCGCGAGCTTGCAATGATCGTGCTCAAGTCAGAGCTTGCCTGATCCAACGCTCCGAAGCACCTCGACAGCAGGGCAGACGGGATGGCCTCTGACCGTGGACCCCACCAAGGCCTTTCGCGAGAGCTCTGACTGCGCCTCGAAGCTTGGTAGTCATAGTCGTGCATGACCCTCGCGAAGAGTAGGTCAGCGGTGATGATTTCGGACTGTACTTGATTGAGCTCATTCATTTTATCTGCCGCTCTGGCTGGGCTTCTGGCTTATTCGCCGGCCCAGCTCGGTATATCAACCTTCGGTAGCGGTATAAGGTTCCGGAACTTATCCCGCCAGAGAGCTGGTGCGGGAACCTGTAACTGAGCGCCGGATCCAGGCCGACCGACCGCAGGACGGCTTCCACGTCTACGAGTTCGTTGCGAACCCTTGGTTTCGGAGCGGCTCCTTGAGCTGTGAGCGGATCGTCTTGCGGGGATAGGGCCCCTTTGCCGTCGTTCGGTTTTCTGAGAGCATGACAAGTACGCCCAATCCGCGAGCCGACATTCCATGCCAACAAGAATCGATGCTAGTGAAGCGCGCCGGTGGTTTGCCGAAGATCTGCGTGTCTCATCACCTGTCTTGCACAACCCTGCGGTCATCGAGGCCTTCGCAAAGGTTCCGCGCGAACGGTACCTTGGCAACGGGCCATGGCGTATCCATTCGAGATTGCAAATCGGGGCCGTCCACACCAGCCCGTCAGCCGCACTTCATGAGATTTACCACGACGTTCTGGTCTCACTTGACGAAAAGCGCGGACTAAACAGCGGCTTGCCGTCGCTTTGGGCATTGGTTTTCGACCATCTGAACATCACTCCCGGCCAGACTGTCCTTCAGGTGGGCGCCGGTGTCGGCTATTTCACCGCCATCCTCGCTGAACTGACGGGTTCTGGAGGACGCGTGATTGCATATGAGATCGACGAAGAACTGGCTCGGCGCGCGCAAAGCAATCTTGCTCATTATGCCCACGTTGACGTGACGTCCGGTGATGCAACGCAGGCAGTTGATCTGCCAGACCTCGATGTCGTGGTCGCCTTTGCCGGAGTGACGCACGTGCCGGAACTGTGGCTTTCAAATTTGTCCGACGCTGGCCGGATGGCACTGCCGTTCACAGGTGAAGACCGACGAGGTTTCATGATGCTTCTGGAAAGGGCTGGCGATACGTTTCCCGTACGCTCACTTATGCCATGCGGGTTTTATCCCTGCAGCGGAGCCAGGCGCAGTGACGAAGAAAAGGCCTTGATGGTCGCCCTCAAGGCTGCGCGAGGCAAGGTCACCCGTCTCGCGCAATATCACCGAGGGCGACCAGCAAATGGCCTCGAGAACGCTTGGCTGGTGACCGACACATACTGGATTTCGAAAGCCTAGCGATCGATATCAATCTCGCGTGTCGCCGTCATAGGGTGTGGCACGCATTGAAGGGCGTTCCACGAAGGATCTATACCATCGTGTCAGTCGTGGCCTTCCCTGCAAGAAGTCGGGCAATCCCCGGAATTCAAGCCAGCTTAGACAAGTGGCGAGCCCGATGTGGCCGACATGGAGCGGCGCGTCGAATTCGACCTCGCGTTCCACGAAATTGTAGGATTCGATGAGCTTCATCGTCATGCCTGCGCCCAAGGCGGGATAACGCAGATGTTCAGGGCGGCGCTCGTTTTCCCAGCGGATGGAAATGCCTGCGTCGCACATGCCGCCGGCGAGCGCCTGGAGGCGCAAGGCTGACCATTTTGCTCGCCCTGTTTCGGGAATGAGCCGCCGACTGCTTTTGAGATTGTCGAGATAGTCGCAAATCACGCCCGAATCGAAGATCGCGTAGCCGTCGTCGAGAACGAGAACGGGCACCTTGCCAAGCGGATTGATCGCAAACACATCATCGTTGCGATTGGTGGGGCTCGTCTCCTGATGAATAACGCGCAGACGTCCGGCAAGCCCGGCCTCGAGGGCAAAGACCAGAACCTTGCGCGCGTAAGGGGAGTGGGTCTGGTAGATGAGTTTCATGGACCCGGTATGCGGTGAGGTACCCATTCTCGTTCCTTCACTCGGTCAAGCGCTGGCCCGTCCGCTCCGGGTGGTTTTTTCGCCACAGAAACGGTGCGACGGAATTGGCCACGAGCTCTTATGCGTCCTCCCTCGAATCTGGAACGCGGGCAGGCAGTCAGCTCGCGACCCAGCTGCACTTCTGCTCTCAAATGATTCCCGGTCCGGCGCCATCGCATGCGTCCTTCTCCAGTTCGGACTCGGTCACCATGATCAGCACCCGGCTCGATCCATCGAGCGCAAGCTCCTGCGACAGGCCGGAAGCCGCGACGGCTGTGGCAAGACCGGCGAGGCCGGCGGCACCCGACGGGGTGGTGCCGGGACCGTTTGCCTCGCGAATCCGGTTCATCGCGTCGGTAAGCGCCGCGTCCGAGACGGTCACGATCCGAGCGTCGGCTTGGCGGAGCACGTCGAGCGCCGATGCGGCCGCTTCGCCACAGGCGAGCATGTCCGCCGACGTTTTGAGATCGCCGGGTATCCGCACCGACCATCCTCGCGACAGCGCGGCCGCGACGCAGGCTGCGGCCTCCGGCTCGACCACGACGATCATGGATGGAGGCATCAACCAGTCCTTCAGCCCTGCCGTCAGGGCGGCGGCAAGTCCACCGACACCGGCCTGCACGAAGAGGTGGGTTGGCCTCAGATGGCCGATCTCGTCGACCTGGCGACGGATTTCCGCAGCAAGCACGCCATAGCCAGCGACGACATCTGCTACAGCTAGGTCGTCCGGGTCGCTAGAGGTGTCGGCCACCAGAATGCCTTCTCCGGCCCGGGCCGCCGCGGAGGCCCGATCGACGGCATCGTCGTAGGTGCCGTCGACCCACACGATTTCGGCGCCTTGTGATTCGATACGCCTGACCCGCGCCGCAGGAACGCCCGTGTGGAGGTATATTTTTGCCGTCCCACCGGCAAACTTCGCCGCCGCGGCAACGGCAAGTCCGTGATTGCCGGCGCTGGCCGTGATTAACGCCGGCAACGGCGTCCTGGCCCGCTCTGGATCGAGCAATTCGTCGATATCCATCCCGGTAGCCCGGGCCAGAGCACACAGACCAGCATAAGTGCCGCCGAGGGACTTGAAGCTGCCCAGGGCACGGTGTCCCTCGTTCTTGGCAAGCACCTGGGCCACATCCAGGCTCGCAGCGAGGTTTGGCAGGTCGAGCAACGGTGTCGGTGCATAAAATGGCGACAGGCGCTGTAACAGCGCCGCGATCTGATCAGGGTCAAGGCCCGGCTGTGTGTCTATGGTCATGAGGCGAAGTTCTATCCCGGAAACCACGCCGGTTGGCGCCTATTATCGTTGCTCGCCTGCCTGATTTCGTCATACATGCCTGTCCTCATGACGAAAACTGCCGTCCTCGATCGCTTCGACTATGTGCTGCTGTCGCTGGTTCAGCGCGACAACCAGATCCCGGCGCGGCGTCTCGCCGAGCAGGTCGGGCTTTCCCAGAGCGCGGTTCTGCGCCGCCTGCGCCGGCTGCGGAAGGATGGCGTGATCGCAGCAGACATTGCCGTCGTTCGCCCGGGGGCCGTGGGCCTGCCGCTAACCATCCATGTGCTCGTTTCCCTGGAACGGGAGAGCGCTGTCGAGTTGGACGCCTTCATCGGCAAGCTTCGCGGGCGCTCGGAGGTTCGTCAGGCTTGGTATGTCACCGGTGAAACCGATTTCGTGCTCCTCCTGCAATTGCCAGGGATGGAGGCGTACGATGTCTTCACGCGGGAAGTCTTCCACGCCGATTCGAACGTGAAGGCGTTTCGCACCATCGTGACGATGCGAGAAGTGATCGGCGCAGCCGATGCGCAGCCGCTATCCACTGCCTGAGTTTGTGGCCTGTCCCCAGCAAGGTCATTGCCCTTTTGACCCGTAATATCAGTCAAGGGCGCGAACCAGGTTGAAGGTCGATATACGCGTTCCCGTATCCACTCACCCGCCCCACCGCGAATGTCTGCACCTGGCGCAAATTAGTTCCGCCAGTGCGTAGAAAGAGACTCTAGTACGACGGGTACATCGCATGGCAATTTGTGATAGCAACGCTGATCGCGTCTGGTGCCGGTCGGTGGGCGGTTGCGGCTCGTTCCGGCATAGTGATCGTCGCGGCAGCGAGCGGCATGAATTTCGGAAGGCATATGAGAGCCAACATTTCAGGACCTCCCGGCGATGAGGCGCACTCTACGCGGACCAGAATCAAAGAGGTCGCGGCCGAGTTCTATGTCCTGCGCGGCCACGATGGTTTCAGCTTCGGCGATATAGCGACGGCGATCGGCACGACGCGCGCCAACATCCATCATCACTTCGGTAACAAGCGTCAGCTGATGGAGGAATTGATCGCGGACTTCGCTGCCAATGCCGAGGCCCGGATCAAACGCTTCTGGACGACTCCCGACATCCGGTTCTTCGACCGGCTCGATATGCAGCTCGAGGATCTGCGCCGCTTCTACGAACGTTTCAACGCTGAGAAGGGAGCTCGCAATATGTGGAGCCCGCTTTCGCGCCTTCGCCACGACCTCCCGGTTCTCGGCGAACCGGCGGAACGTGCCCTGGAGCGCGTCAACCGGGTCTATGATCAGAGCCTGCGTCATGCGGTAGACCAGGCGGTGAAGGACGGAGAGCTTTCCTCCCACACACTCAGCGACGAGCTCGTGCACATGCTGCGCATTACCCTTCTGTCCTGTCCACCAATGACGCAGGACACCGGAAGCTTCGACGAGGTCGCCAGGACCTTCGCAGCGCTCGCCGCGATCATCCGCGCCGCTTGGCAGGATGCGGGGAAGGGCTCGGGTCGAGGCTAGACATCCAGTGGATCAAAGCGAGGGTGAGTTGACAGCCTTTGGCTTTCAAGTTACTTACTTGCAGGTAAGTCAGTCCATGATGGCGACGAGGCGCGTATTAGGGAGGATCACGTGCTGCGCGATGACGCATTCACTCGTTTCGAGGTCAGCCCCTTCACTGGAGCGTTCGGTGCAGAAATTCGTGGGATCGATCTGGCGAGCGCGAGCGAGGATGCCTTCCAGGACGTTCGCCGCGCGCTCTACAAATACCATGCGCTCGCCGTGCGTGATCAGGAGCTTGACGCCGCCGGCGTCCACAAGGTCGCCCGCCGGTTCGGACCATTTAGCGGCAATCCGGTGCACACGCCGATCGACGGCTTTAACGATATCGTGCGCTTCGTGCGCGAGCCGGACGACACGGGCAAGGTGATCGGCGAGGACTGGCACATGGACCTCGCCTGGCTACCGAAGCCGCCGGGCATTACGATCCTCTACGGTGAGGAGGTGCCGCCGGTTGGCGGCGACACCTGCTTCTCCAGCCTCGAGAAGGCATATGACTCGCTTTCGTCGCGGCTGGTCGAGATCCTGCAAGGCCTGACGGGCGTCCATAGCGGCCGCGGGGTCTTCGCCATCAACGCGGCCCACAGCCGGCTCGGCGTCAAGGCCGATGTCGAGGCGATCGAGAATGCCGTCGTCGAGCATCCTGTGATCTGTCGCCACCCCGAGACTGGCCGGCGCTATGTCTTCGTCAGCAGCGTGATGACCAATTTCAAGGGGATGACGGAGGAAGAAAGCAAGCCGATGATCGACTTCCTGATGGCGCGGGCTGTCCGGCCCGAGTTCAACTGCAGGCTGCGTTGGGAACCGAAGACGCTCGGTATGTGGAACAATCCCCATGTCCTGCACACCGCCATCAACGATTATCCCGGATATCGCCGGGTGATGTACAGAACAACGGTGGAGGGCACCGTTCCACTTGCCGCCAGGGACGGCTGACGCGCAACCGCTCAGGGAGGAGCAATGGCATTTGGTTCCGAGGCATCCGTCGGCCACAGGGGGGAGGGGACGGCGGAAGCGCCTGGCGAGACCAAGAGGCGGCGCTTCGCGTTTTCGCCTGCCTACCTCTATGCGACGCCCGTGCACCTCCTGGTGCTTGGGATCATCGTGCTCCCCGCCATCTTCGTCCTGTGGCTGAGTTTCGAAGCCTCGTCATTCGGCCAATCGGCAACCTTCGTTGGGTTCGATAACTACATCCGCGTCCTCACCGATCCCTATTTTTGGCGTTCGGTCTGGAACACCGTCCTCGTCGTCGCCGTGGCGGTTCACATCGAACTGCTGCTCGGCCTTGGCCTGGCCCTGCTTTTCGCTTCCGGGCTTCCCCTCCAGCGCGTCATGCTCGTCGTGGTGCTCGCTCCCTACGCCATCAGCGAGGTGACGGCGGTCGCAATGTGGCGCTTCCTGTTCGATCCGGACGTCGGCCCAATCACGCTGATGCTGCGATACACCGGTCTGCCGACGCTCGACTGGACGTTCATCCCTTCTCACGGCCTCGTCCTCGTCGGCCTGCTCACGATCTGGCTGCACCTGCCATTCACATTCATCATCCTCTATGCGGCACGGCTCGCGGTTCCGAAGGAGCTCTACGAGGCTGGGCGCACCGACGGGGCCAATGCGTTCCAGCTCTTCCGCAACATCACGCTGCCGCTCCTGGCGCCAGCGATGCTCATCGCGCTGCTCTTCCGCTACATCTTCGCCTTCCGCCTCTTTTCCGAGGTCTGGCTCCTGACCCAGGGCGGCCCGGCACGCACGACCGAGGTCGTTTCCGTTTATCTTTATCAGGAAGGCTTCCGCTACAACTCGTTCGGCACGGCGGCCGCGACGGCGTGGATGATGGTCGTCATCTCGCTGCTGCTTGCGACTGGCTATGTATGGCGGCTGCGCAAGGAATCCGTGGCCAATGCGTTCTAGGCGTCTCGCCATCGGTGCCGGAAAGATGCTCGCTGTTGCGGCAATCGTCGTCTGGTCACTGTTTCCGATCGGCTTCATCGTGCTCTCGTCGTTCAAACCCGGTCGCGAGATTTTCGCGGTTCCACCGGAGCTCTTCTTCGAACCGACCTTCGAGCACTACGCCTCGCTGTGGCAGCGCTGGCCGGCCTTTTTCGACGGGCTCGTCAACAGCCTGATCATCACCACCGGGGCGACGGCGCTTGCCGTCATGGCAAGTCTGCTCGCCGGTTTTGCCTACTCACGCTATCGGGGCGTCCGTTTCCTGGAAGGATCGGCGATGTTTCTGATCGGATCGCGGCTGATCCCGCCGATCGTCGTGACGCTGCCACTGTTCCCGGTCGTCAATCGGCTCGGGCTCAACGACACCCATCTGGTGCTGATCCTGCTCTACGCGACGTTCTTTGTCTCGCTCGGCACGCTCTTGATGCGCACGTTCATCGATCAGGTACCGCGCGAACTCGACGAGGCGGCTGTCCTCGATGGCGCGCGGCCGCTGACGATCCTTGTGAAGATCATCTTGCCGCTCGTAGCGCCCGGCATGCTCGCCGTCGCCGTCTTCGTCGTCGTCTTCGCGTGGAACGAGTTTCTGTTCGCCTATATCTTCACCGCCAACCACGCCAAGACCGCGCCTCTGGTCCTTTCGGAGATGATCAGTTCGATCGACGGCGTCGACTGGGGCGTGCTCTTTGCGGCCTCTACCGTCCAATTGCTGCCGGTTCTCGTCTTCGTGGTCCTGATGAACCGGTTTCTCGTCGCCGGATTGACCGCCGGCGCGACCAAGGGGTGACGACGTCACCGAGAAAGGGAGGAAGACAATGCCTTTGCACATGACACGCAGAGCCCTGCTGACGACCGCGATGGCCGCCGGCGCGACGGGCGCATTGGGTCGGTTGGCCCATGCCCAGGTAAAGACGCTGAACGTGCTTTGCCATCGCGTCCACCAAGCCAACCTGACGACCGGCGCCGCCGGCAATGTCATCAAGCCCTGGGAGGACAAGAACAACGCCCAGATCTCCTGGACTACGCTTGACAGCAATCCGCTCCAGGACCGGTTATTCCGGGAGGCGAGCCTGAGCGAGACCGATTTCAACGTCGGCTATGTCATCGACAACCGCATGACGTCGCAGATCGCCTCGCTGTTCGAGCCGCTCGACGACCTCAAGAAAGCCGAGCCGATCGAGGATTTCGACGATATCGCCGAGGGCCTGCGCCAATCGATGACCGTCGGCGGCAAGCTCGTCGGCATCCCCGTGCGCCATGCCACGCAGGGGCTTTTCTACAACGAGGAGCTGCTTCAGGAGGCCGGCATTTCGGCGCCACCGAACACATTGGAGGAGCTGGTCGAGCAGGCGAAGAAGCTGACCTTCACCTCCAAGTCCGGTACGCCGGCCGTCGGCATGATCCTTGCGAGCGACCTCGCCGTCTTCCCGGTCATGTTCGCCCGCGCGTTCGGCGGTGATTTCATCGACAAGCAGTTCAAGGTGGTTCCCGATCCGGAGGCGATGGAAAAGGGCCTGTCCGTGCTCGCCGACCTCTTCAAGGCCGGGGCGCTTCCCCGCAGCTACGCCACAACGCGCAACGACGACATGGCGACGTGGATGCAGCAGGGACGCGCTGCCTTCGCGGTGCTGCCTTTCGCCCGCTACGCGCAGCTCAACAGCAAGGAACAGTCGACTGCGCCGGGAAAGATCAAGCCGATCGAGTTTCCCGGCTCCAAGACCCTCGGCACCGGTCAGGAAATGCATCCGGTCGTCGAATCCTGGGCGATGGCCATTCCCGCCAATTCGACGGACAAGAAGCTCTCCTGGAGCTACATCCGTTTCGTAGCGAGCAAGGCGGCCACACTCGACATGGCGCGCAACGGCAATGGCCCCGTCCGCACCTCGACCTATGCCGAGCCGTCGTTCGCCGGGTCGTTGCCGCAGGCGAAGGTCGAGGCTGCCGCGCTCGCCAAGGCGCGACCGGCCTTCCCGGCTTTTCCCGAAGCCGCTCGCGCTCAGTCGACATTTCTCGAGGAGGTTCAGCTCGCCGTCCTCGGTCGCAAGAGCCCGAAGGAAGCGGTCGCCGCCATTGTCGATCGCGTCAAGCCGCTGATGCCAGCTTGATCGTATGGACTGACGTGGCCATGTCGCCTGCTACTTGCCAGGCGACCAACCGGAGAGGATCAGCGCGGTCGTAAAGTCGTCGTCGGGTGAGGCGGTGTTCCATGGACCTGAGTTCGATCGCGCGAGCTCAGGACTGCTTAGCAGTGCGCTGGCGGCAGACAGCAGGTTCAGCGCGCCGCCACCGATATCCCACCACGCGGCCTAGGCGCCTGGGCGATCGCGTGATGCAGGCCTGTGGCAAGGCCACGCCTTGGCGCACGAGGATCATCAGCGACTCCAGCCGCGCGACGTCCTCTGGGCGAAAAAAGCTTGACGACGTCATATTCGGATGCGTTTACTTCGTCCGTAACTAGGATATAAATTCCATTACTATGGAACAGAGCGAAGGGAACCAAGATGAGGCGTTTCTTGCAAATCGTCGCTTCACTCGCCGCGCTTATGCTGCCGGCGACAGGCGCTGCCTGGGCCGAGCCCGCTAGAGGTGGAGTGATTGATGTGGCGACCATTGGGGAGCCGCCGACACTGGATCCGATGGCCTCGACCGCCGATCTGGTTGGCATTGTCACACAGCACATCTACGAGACGCTCTATACCTTCGACAAGGACTGGGGCATCACGCCGCTGTTGGCCGCCGACATGCCACGGATTTCGCCGGATGGCCGTACCTACACCATCGCGCTCAGAACCGGCGTTAAGTTCCACGACGGCAGCGATATGAATTCGGCCGACGTGGTCGCTTCGCTGCAGCGTTGGATGAAGATTGCCACGCGCGGCAAGCAGGCAGCCGAAGTCATCGCCACGGTCGACGCCGTTGACGACCACACCGTCAAGCTCACCCTGAAAAAGCCGTTCGCGCCACTTCTGTCGCTGCTCTCACTCAACAATGCGGCCGCAATCATCATCCCGTCCGAAAACGTGGGACAGGAGCCGCTGACCAGCTTCGTCGGTACCGGCCCCTATATGTTGAAGGAACGCAAGCCGGACCAGTACATCCAGCTTGCCCGGTTCGACGGCTACAAGTCGCGCGACGGCGAACCCAACGGCTATGGTGGCGCCAGAAAACAGTATCTCGACGAAATCCGTTTCGTGCCGGTTCCCGATGCGAACACGCGCGTCGAAGGCGCTGTCTCCGGCCAGTTCGCCTATGTTGACTCGCTGCCGGTCGAGTCCTTTGACAAGATCTCGGGTGGCAAGACCCAGCCGGTCATCTTGAAGCCGTTCGGTTGGCCGGTATTCGTCCTCAATACCAAGCAGGGGCTGAATTCCGACATTCGCATCCGCAAGGCGATACAAGCAGCGCTGGCGCCGAACGACATGCTGCTCGCCGCATTCGGATCGAAGGAGTTCTTCGCAGCCGACGGCGACATGTATCCCGAAGGCTTTGCCTGGCACACGGACGCCGGCACCGAGCCCTACAAGCCCGATGGCGACACTGAGGCGGCTGCGGCGCTGCTGAAGGAAGCCGGCTATGACGGCAAGCCTTTGCGCATCCTCACCAGCCGCCAATACGAGTTCCACTACAAGCTGGCGCAGGTCGCGGCCGAGTATCTGAAAGCCGCCGGCTTCCAGGTCCAGCTCGACGTGGTCGAATGGGCGACGCTGACCAAGAACCGCACCGACCCGGCGCTGTGGGACATCTACATTAGCCACAGTCCGTTCCTGCCCGAGCCGTCGCTGACCGGCATAATGTCGGACTCCTCTCCGGGTTGGTGGGTTTCGGATCGCAAGCACCAGGTGCTTGAGGCGTTCAACGCCGAAGCCGATCCGGCCAAGCGCGTCGCGCTGTTCGCAGATGTCCAGAAGGCGATCTACGACGAGGTTCCAGCGTTCAAGGTCGGCGACTTCAACGCCTTGGCCGCCCAGGCCCCCAAGCTGAAAGGCGTGACGCCGGCGCCATGGCCCTATTTCTGGAACGCTTATCTGGAAGGCAACTGAGACGGCTCCTCCCACCTTCCGCCTCAACCCAAGGATAGGCGGCCGGGTGCCGGCCGACAAAGAACCGTGGCGCCCGGCAAACCGTTCGATGATTGCTCAGGGACTATAACGCAGATGCTGCGCTCAATCCTCAACAGACTTCTCGGCATGATCGTCGTCATGGCGCTGGTCGTCACGATCGTGTTCGTCATCGTACGGGTGACGCCCGGCGATCCGGCGGCAGTTATGCTGGGTCCAGACGCCACGGCCGCCGATATAACCGCGCTGCGGTCCAAGCTCGGGCTCGACGGTTCCATCCTCGAACAGTTCGGGCGCTACGTTCTCGATGTCGTCCAAGGCGACTTCGGCCAGTCGATCTTCCTCGGCGAGCCGGTCACGACCGCGCTCGCCCAACGCGCCGAACCGACGTTTTTTCTCACCGTCTTCTCCCTGGTAATCGCAACGCTCATCGCGCTGCCGGTCGGAATCCTGTCGGCCTATAAGCGTGGCTCTATCTTCGACCAGGCGGCAACTACCATTGCCATGTTCGCAGCCAGCGTGCCGAGCTTCTGGCTCGGCCTTGTGTTCATTCAGTTCTTCGCCGTGAAGCTCGGCTGGTTCGACACATCTGGCTATGGCGGGCCGGGAGCTTCGTTTGCCGACCGGCTTGATCATCTGGTGCTGCCGGCGCTGGCGCTCGGTCTCATAAGCTCGGCATTGATCACCCGCTTCACGCGCGCCTCGATGCTCGACGTGCTCAATGACGACTATGTGCGGACCGCCCGGTCCAAAGGCATGAGCGAATGGCGTGTGGTGCTGAAGCATGCCTTCAGAAATGCCTTGATCCCCATCCTCACCGTCATCGGCCTGACCGCGGCACTGCTCATCTCCGGTGCGGTGGTGACCGAGACGGTGTTCGGTCTGCCCGGCGTCGGCAGCTTGGTCGTCTCGGCGGTGTTACGGCGCGACTATCCGGTTATCCAAGGCGCGCTGCTGGTCATTGCCGGGCTGTACGTCCTGGTCAATTTCGCCATCGACATGCTCTATCTGGCTGTCGATCCGAGGGTTCGCTACTGATGGCCGCTATCTCGGTGCCGCTCCAGGCGGAGCCAAATATGCTTTCGCGGCTGACGACCCGGCCGACGGCGGCGGTGGGCATCGCCGTACTGATCGCCATCGTGCTCGCCGCGATCCTCGCGCCGGTCATCGCCCCCTACGCACCGACCAAGCTCTCCATTGCCAGTCGCCTGCATCCGCCGAGCCTCGACCACCTGTTCGGCACCGACGATCTTGGGCGCGATATCTTTACCCGCATGCTCTACGCCGCGCGCACTTCGCTGGCGGTCGGCTTTGCTGTCGTGATCTTCGCCTCGATCATCGGTGTCGTTTTGGGACTGACTTCCGGCTTCTTCAGAAGGCTCGACGCGCCGGTGTCGCGGTTGATCGACGCCATGATGGCTTTTCCCGACATATTGCTCGCAATTGCGCTCGTGGCCGCACTTGGCGCTACCGCCGTCAATGTCGTGGTCGCCCTCGGCGTGGTTTATGCGCCGCGGCTCGCACGCGTCGTGCGCGCCTCGACGCTGGTCATTCGCGAACTGCCCTATGTCGAGGCGGCCCGCGCACTCGGCGTGCCGACCCCGATTATCCTGGTGCGGCACGTACTGCGCAACGTCACCTCTCCATTGCTGGTGCAGGCAACCTTCATCTTCGCCAACGCCATCCTGGCAGAGGCCGGTCTGTCCTTCCTCGGCGTTGGCATATCGCCCGACATCCCGACCTGGGGCACAATGATCGCCACCGGCCGTCAATACATGGATCAGGCCGGCTGGATCATGATGTTTCCGGGCGGCGCCATCGTCATCACCGTGCTGTCGCTGCAGCTCGTCGGCGACGGCTTGCGCGATCTTCTCGACCCTCGTCTGGCAAAGGACATCTGATGTTCAGCAATCGCTCTTCCCAAACCGAAAGGCCGCTGTTGATCCGGGGCGCAAAACCAGTCGGCTTCGGCGGCGAATTTGGCCAGACGATCGACGTGCTGATCGGCAAGAATGGCCGTATCGCCGAAACCGGTTCGACCATTGCCGCCGGCGAGGATGTGAAGATGCTTGACGCCAATGGCGCGTTCCTGTCGCCCGGCTGGACCGATCTTCACGTGCATGTCTGGTACGGCGGCACCGACATTTCGCTGCGGCCGCAGCAATGTGGCGCCGCCCGAGGCGTCACCACGATGGTCGATGCCGGCTCAGCCGGCGAAGCCAATTTCCACGGCTTTCGCGAGTTCATCATAGAGCCGGCGCGAGAGAATATATACGCGTTCCTGAACATAGGTTCGATCGGTCTCGTCGCCTGCAACCGTGTCAGCGAGCTGACCGACATGCGCTCGATCGACATCGACCGCACCATTGCAACCGTCGAGGCCAACCGCGACGTCATCGTCGGACTGAAGGTGCGTGCCAGCCACGTCATTACCGGCGGCTGGGACCTGACGCCGGTCCGGCTGGCGAAGAAGCTCGGCCGCATCCTCAAGCTGCCGCTGATGGTGCACGTTGGTGAGCCGCCGCCACTCTATGACGATGTTCTCGGCCTGCTGAGCGAAGGCGACATCGTCACTCATTGCTTCAATGGCAAGGCCGGCGGCTCGATCATCGAGGACGACGATCTTTATCGGCTCGCCGAGGATGCGGCGCAGCGCGGCATTGTGCTTGATGTCGGCCACGGCGGCGCCTCGTTCTCCTTCGATGTCGCCAAGGCGGCGCTCGAGCGCGGTCTGCCGCCGAAGACGATCTCGACCGATCTGCACAACCGCTCGCTCGACGGCCCGGTGTGGGATATGGCAACCACCATGTCGAAGCTGTTGTCGCTCGGCATGGCATTCGACGATGTGGTGACGGCCTCGACGACGGCGCCGCGCCGCGCCATCCGGTTGCCCGCCGACGGACTGCTGGAAAAGGGCAGGCCGGCAGAATTCACTTTGTTCGACCTCGCCGACGCCGAGCTCACCGTGAAGGATTCGCAAGGGGCGACAAGCACGCTGCACCGGCTGTTCCAGCCTCGCCACGCTATCCTCGGTGCCGAGGCGATCATTGCCCACCGCCACCTGCCGCCGGAAGGTTCTGCGGGCAGTGTGCACGTCTGTCCGCATTGCGGGTGGAAATCATGAGCGGCGCGATCGCCAGCGACGTCATCCTGTCGGTTCGGGACTTGCGGACCTGGTTTCAGACCCGCCGTCCTACCGCCAAGGCGGTCGATGGCGTCACCTTCGACCTGAAGCACGGCAAGACGCTGGCCGTGGTCGGAGAATCCGGTTCCGGCAAGTCGGTGACCAGCCTGTCGATCATGGGCCTGCTGTCACGGCCCGGAAGGATCGCCGGCGGCCAGATATTGTTCCGCGACCGGCAGGAGCGTGTCCACGACCTCGCCGGATTTACTCAGAAGGAATTCCGCAAGGTCCGCGGTCGGGAAATCGCGATGATTTTCCAGGAGCCGATGACCAGCCTCAACCCGCTCTTCACGGTCGGCGATCAGATCGGCGAAATGATCGCGGTGCACGAGCCGGTGACCCGGGAGCAAGCGCGCAGCCGTGCGCTCGCCATGCTGAAGCATGTCGAGATTCCGGACGCCGTCTCGCGGCTCGACGACTATCCGCACCAGATGTCCGGCGGCATGCGCCAGCGCGTCATGATCGCCATGGCACTCGCCTGCAGTCCGTCGCTGCTGATCGCCGACGAGCCGACTACGGCCCTCGACGTCACCATCCAGGCGCAGATCCTTGATCTCTTGCGTCGCCTGCAGGTCGAGATGGGCATGTCGATCCTTTTCATCACCCACAATCTTGGTGTCGTCGCCGAGATCGCCCATGATGTCGTCGTCATGTATGGCGGCCGTGTCGTCGAGCAGGCACCGGTCAACGACCTGTTTGCGCACCAGCGCCATCCCTACACGAGGGGGCTGCTGGCCTGTACGCCCAATGCCGCGCGCGACATCGGTGACGACGGCAAGCGCCGGGCGCTCTATTCCATTCCCGGCAGCGTGCCGCCGATCACCGCATTGCCGCCGGGTTGCGCCTTCGAGCCGCGCTGTGACTTCGCCATTGCGCCCTGTCGCGCGGCACCGCCGCCATTAATGCCGGCAGGGCCGCATGGCGCTTCCCGTTGCATCAGGAGTGCAGAGCTGTGAGCGCCGGGGTGATACCAAGTCGTGCGGCGACTGCGCCATTGCTCAGCGTGCAGGGTCTGACAAAGCACTTTCCCGCCCGCAATGGCCGCATCGTTCATGCTGTCGAGGATGTCAGCTTCGATGTCGGACGCGGCTCGACGGTCGGGCTGGTCGGCGAGTCCGGCTCTGGCAAGACCACCGCCGGGCGCGCCATCCTCAGGCTGGTGGAGCCGACCAGAGGCAAAGCGCTGTTCGACGGCGTCGATCTGTTTTCGCTGTCCGCACGTGAAATGCGCAGCTACCGGCAAAAGCTGCAGATCGTGTTCCAGGATCCATTCTCCAGCCTCAACCCGCGCATGCGCATCGCCGCCATCATCGGCGAGGCCCTCGACGCGCGCGGCTTTCCGCGAGGCAAGCGACGTGCCGACAGGGTCGCCGAACTGCTGACCCTGGTCGGCCTGTCGCCTGATCACGCCACGCGCTACCCGCACGAATTCTCCGGCGGCCAGCGCCAGCGCATCGGCATTGCGCGCGCGCTCGCCGTCGAGCCGGAATTCGTCGTCGCCGACGAGCCGGTCTCGGCGCTTGACGTGTCCGTGCAGGCGCAGGTGCTCAACTTGCTCGGCGAGTTGCAAAAGCGGCTCGGCCTGACGCTGCTGTTCATCGCGCATGACCTCTCGGTGGTCGAATACCTTTGCGACGAAGTGGTGGTGATGTATCTCGGGCGCGTCATGGAGCGTGGTCCGAGCCGTCTTCTCTACGCCGCGCCGCGGCACCCATACACCAGGGCATTGCTGGCGACAGCACCCGTGCCCGACCCGACCCGCCGCCGCACCCACGTCGCCTTGCATGGTGATATCCCAAGCCCGATTGACCCGCCTTCCGGCTGTGTCTTCCGCACGCGCTGTCCGGAGGCAATTGCCGCCTGCGCCGGGATCATTCCGCCCGTCGACGATATCGGCGGCGGGCATCACGTGGCCTGCATCCGGCACAACGAAAAAACGATCTGATTGGAGTTTGTGTATGACTTTTTCCGAGCTCATGAAGCGACCGGAAAGCACGCCCTACGACCGGCTTTTGGCGCTTGGAATAACGCTGCCCGAGGCGCCGCCGCCGATCGCCAATTTTGTCACACACGTGCAGGAGGGCAAGCTGCTGTTCCTATCCGGCCAGGGGCCGAGTGAGGCCGACGGCCGGGTCTATACAGGCAAGGTCGGTGCCGACGTGACGGTCGATCAGGCCTATGCCCATGCGCGGCTGACCGGTGTCAACCTCATTGCCGTCATGCAGGCAGCGCTCGGCGATCTGTGCCGCGTGCGACGTGTGGTAAAGCTGTTCGGCATGGTAAACGCCACGCCGGATTTCGCCGACCACCCCGCAGTGATCAACGGCTGCTCGGACCTGCTCATCGACGTTTTCGGCGAGCGCGGCACCCATGCCCGCTCTGCGGTGGGTCACGGATCACTGCCGGGAGGGATCAGCGTCGAAATTGAAGCCGTCATCGCCGTTGATTAGTCGCATCGAATAGTCGGAGCACAAGACCATGCCTGTCGAAGATATCCGCAGCCAGTTGGGCCTCAGGCCCGTCATCAACGTCTCAGGCACGATGACCTCGCTCGGCGCCTCCATTGTCGTTCCCACGGCTGTCGAGGCTGTGTCCGGCATTCTCACCGAGTTTGTCGAAATGGCCGATCTGCATCGCAAGGCCAGCGCCGTGATCGCCGAATTGACGGGCGCGGAGGCCGGTTTCATCACCGCCTCCTGTTCCGCGGCAATCAGCCTGGCCGTGGCGGCCAGCATGACGGGCCCGGACCTTGCCGCGATCGAACGGCTGCCGGATACCGCTGGACTGAAAGACGAGATCGTCATCCAGTCCGGCCACATGGTCAGCTACGGCGCACCGATCGAACAGGCGATCCGTCTCGCCGGCGCCAAGGTCGTGCCGGTCGGTCAGGCGACCAGCGCCTCGGCGTATCAGCTCTCAGGCGCTATCACCGAGCGCACTGCTGCAGCAATCTACGTCGTGTCGCACCATGTCGTCGAGTATGGGCAAATCCCGCTGAAGATGTTCGTCGAAACCGCCCATGCACGCGGGGTCCCGGTCATCGTCGACGCAGCGTCCGAATACGATCTGGCGGGCTTTCTCGCCAGCGGAGCCGATCTGGTGCTGTATTCGGGTCACAAATTCCTGGGCGGCCCGACATCCGGTATCGTCGCAGGCACGAAGGCGCGGGTGCGCGACGTCTACTTGCAGAACCGGGGCATCGGGCGCGGCATGAAGGTCGGCAAGGAAGGCATCGTCGGTGCGCTCGCTGCTCTCCAGGCCTGGAAAACGCGTGACCATGCGGGTATTCGCGCTCGCGAACGCCGAGCGCTCGACTGCTGGGCGCAAGCACTCGAGGGGCGGCCTGGCGTCACCGCCGCTATCGTACCCGACCCGACCAGCAATCCGCTCGATCGCTTGAAGGTGTGGGTGAATGCCGCCGAATCGCGCATTACAGCCTGGGATCTGGCCGACCGGCTGGCAGCTGGCAATCCGCCGGTGGTCGTCCGCGATCATGAAGTCGAGCACGGCTATTTCTTCCTCGATCCATGCAATTTGCATCCCGACGAAGAATTCATTGTGGCGGCACGGCTTGCCGAGGAGCTTGATGGCGCGCGCAAGTCGAATGCGATCATCGCCACACCATGGAACGAGCGTCTCATGGCCCGCGAGGCTGCGATCCTCAACTGGCCGGATTGAGGCTGGCTGTGGTAAATGCCCCGGCTGCCTTACAGTGCCCGCAAAACCGAGAATGCCATGCCCACGATAGCGCCCGACCTGCACCTGAACCCCGCCGAAGACCCGCGGGAACCCCGCCGCTCGCGCACCAGCGGTATCGACCGTGCGCTGCAGATACTCGACTATCTGCAAAAGCAGGGGCGGCCAGCAACTGCATATGAGATAGCGCACGACATCGGCGCCCCCCTGTCGACGATCTACGTCATCGTCGACGATCTGGTCGAAAAGGAACTGCTGGACCGCAAGGACGGCGGCCTGCTCTGGCTGGGTCCGCGGCTCTATCAGTACGGCCTGACCTACGCTCGCACATTGGACCTGCTCAACGTGGCAACGCAGGAGATGCACGAACTGGCTCAGAGTTCGAAAGAGACGATCCAGCTATGCGGCCGTGACGGTGACCATATGGTCGTGCTTGCGATGGAAGAGGGCAAAGATCATTTCCAGGTTACATCTCGCGTCGGGACCCGGACGCCGCTGAACTGGACCGCGTCGGGCCGGCTGCTCGTCGGCCATTTGCCGGAAGCCGAACGCCGCGCCATTTTCGCCCGATCCGCGATCGCCTCTCCGACCGGTCGAGCCGAGACGGACGAGGATGTGCTCGCTCGGGCGGCCGCCACAGCACTGGAGCTGGGCCTGTCCATCCAGGCTGGTGAATCTGACTTTTCAGTTGCCTGCATTGCGGCTCCCATCCGTGACAATCAAGGAGCCTGCCGTGCGACGATCTCGATCGTCGTCCCGGATATGAAGCTGAAGCAAAAGAACCCGGATTTGATTACGATGGTCAAGACCAGTGCGCGCCGCATCGAGTCGCGGCTCGGTTGGCGAGCCGACCGGCCATAACGAACGCCCGGCGCGAGTTGGCAAAATCGCGGGATGGTGCGCTTCTGCACATCCCGCTCACCGAACCAGAAATGATCCCATTGGGCTCAGCAGCCCGTCCAGACGAAAATTTGACGCATTGAACCGACGGGCGCCGAGTCTCCAGCCGTTCCAATCAAGCCTGCGCTCGCTCTTCAAGCTGGCCGATCTGGTGGTTTTCGGTGCCTGACAGGCTTGAGCAGTGAAACGAGAATGTGCTCTCTGGCCTGTTGATCAGACGCTCCCGTCGTCAGGCAACCGAGTACAGCGTCATCGCTGCATCAAAGCCGCGCTGACCTCTCGGGTCGAGGGCTGCCCTGATCCCCAGGGATCCGGGGCCCCGTGCGGTGTGGCCGCGCGCGCCGAGCCTCGCGTCGCCGAAGAGGCCCGAGGCGATGTCGAAGCCCAGAGTGTACATGCCGGGCGGCTCTGCAGTGCGGGCAGCCTTAAAGGCATCCGTCGAGGTCTTCTCCGCGATCTTCGCGCCGACGGTCGCGAGGCCGAGTTGCGCATTCCGGGCGACAATGAAGAACGCTGAATCCTCGCAGCCAACGCGCTCGTCAGCATCAAGGCCATCCATGAAAAGCTGCTTTCCCGGGCCCCATAGCGTGTCTGCTCCGGGCATCGCGACGCCAATATCAAACCCGGTCTTGGCGGGGCCGTCTGGCTCTAGTTCTCGCATCCCGCTCAACAACGCGTCGCGGCTGACCATCATTTTTCCCTTGTCTGCATAAACCCTTTTCAGCCCCTTCGCGCCTTCCGGAAATGGATCGGGCGTCAGCCCTTGCGGGAAACGCCGGGCCGGCGTCTGCTTCGCGGCGAAATCAACCGGCAGGCACGCTGTTTTAGGATCGTTGATCGCCGCGGCGGCGGCTTGCGCGATGATGTCTATATCGACTTGGAAACCACGGAATGCCTCCTGAACCATCTGCAGGGTTGTCGGTGCCGTGAAGGTGAACTTGCCTGGATTGAGCGTAATGAAGTCCATCAGGTTCATCTGGTCTAGCCGGCTGCTGCGCTCCTTCGCGCACTCAACCAGAACATCCTGGGCTTGCCGGACCTGCGCTGCGTTCGGCGGGATCGGTCCATCTGCGATGGAGATTGGAGCTAGGGTGACGAAATAAGGAACGGCATTGGCGTTCGGATCGGTCTGGAATGCGTTCAGCCATTGCTGGAGAAGCCCATACATCTGGCTGGGATCCGTTACGTCCCCCATGATCAGATTGATCGGGCCGCCTTCGTGGTAGACGGTCGTGCGCACGTCTTCATGGAAATGCCTCTGCATGCTCTCCATTTTCATCTTGGCGTCGGCAGAAAACAGCCCGTAGGACCCCGACAACTCCATCGAAACGGCTTGGGCCTCCTCGGAACTGGCTGTATCCATCTGCAGGACGGCCAGGAACATCCCGCCGCGTCCTACCCCGTTCACGAACATGTTCCCGTAGCGTGATTGGAAGAGCTCGGGATTGCTCGATATCGCCGCCGCCGAGCCGCTCAGCTTTGGTTCGTCGATGCCGTGAAAGGGCAGCGTTACTTTGGCGGAGATGAGCAGGAACAGGGAACTGCTCTGGATCTTGGAACTTTGGGCGAAGTCAAACCTTCCGGACGCGGAGAAGCACCCGCACCCGCCGCTCGCTTCGACATTGATGCTCAGCGACTTTTCGAGTTCGGCGGTGGTGTGAATACGGCGTATGTCGAATGAAGATATGGACCCCATTGCATCGTCGACGCCGGAAAATGCGCCATCGACGACATGACCCATCGGACTACCCGTCGCAAGATCGACACCTTTTCCATAGTCGTAGCCGGGAGAGTAAGGTACGGTTACTTGAGTAAGCATTTCAATCTCCTGATGGGCCTATTGGCATTACTCTTAAATAAACCAGTTCAGCAGAGTATAATCTGCATGATTCTATCTGGCCGCCAGAGTGCAGTCTAAGGGGCTAGTTGGCGGCGTCCTCCCCACATTCCTAGCAGGAAGGCTCAAGCGTCGTCGGGAGGCGCTACCCCAAGCCATCTGTCGAGTTCCCGTTTCGGAACCAAAATTACAGGGCCGGGCGCTCCGCCCCGGGAACAGCTCCCAGACGTCTTTGATGTCCATGACCTTCTCTGCAAGGTCTTCAAAGAACGGTCCGACCGGAACCGATCCATGCATGTCAAGAAGCTCGATCGGAACCGGATCGCTCGCCGAGCTTGAGTTCGGAGCAGTTCCTGGCGCGGAGAGGCCACCCTCGCCGGAGGCACCAGACATCCAAGGCGGAGCAGGCGCGATCCTGCTTCGAGTGCGGATCGCGCATGCTAGAGCTAGTCTGATACGGATTGGACGAGGATGGTGATGTCGTAACTGGCATCCGCGCCCTGCACGTTTTTCACGGTTTGGAAATCCATGATCGCGGACAGGTCGATCATCCCTATCTCGTCATCGCCTGAAAGGTCGGTCTCGATAATATTAAGGTAGAATTCACCGGCTGGAACGATCTGTTTGATGTCGAGATTGTAGTCGTTTCCCGGAGTGAAGGATCCAATCGGGAAGCGAACAGGACCCATCACTCCAACAAGGTCGTCAGAACCTGTATAGTCGTTCGTCGAATGACATTTGATGCGGCTTATGTTCAGAGAGTAGGGACGCATGGTCATTGCTCCATCAACTTGTTGCGAGACGGAATGCTCACCTGCCCGAGCTTACGAATGGCTTACGGGGTGGTCACGGCCCGCTGCTTTCTGCTCGCTGAGGTGTTGTCGGCGACCGTGGACATCACCCGATGCCTGTCGCGCGGTCAGTCAATCCGGTAAATGACGTAGTAGGCCGAACCCTCAATCGCTGAGCGGGCGATCTTGGCGATTGGACCCATGCCTTGTTCTTCCTTGTCCATGGTGACGGAGCCGAGTGGATCGTTGCCATTAAGAGGGCCGTCTTCATCCCAAAGAGAGAGATTCTGGCTATACTCGAACGGCAGCACGAGGCCAGGTTCGAACGACTGGTCCGCATTGACTTCCCTGGTGGCTCCGGGAGAGGGCCAGACAGCGTCATCGACATTGCCTTCAGTCCCGGTGGTGATGAACAGGTTGTCCGGATCGGCCCGTATGGCGTCGATCGCTCCAAGAACGCTTGGCAGTGACTTGATCCCTTGCAGCAGGCTGCCGGCGAAGTCGTTCTGGATGAATTGCGGCGTCAGGCCCATGATGGCGTCGACTAGCGCCTGGTTGGCCGCGAAGTCGGTTCCGGTGGCGGGCTGGACACAATAGATGGTTTGAACGGTTGCGGTCGGCATGGTTTCCTCCATGAGTTGGAACGATGCCGACAGTGACCGAGCCGCGCTTACGTTTGGCTTACATGCTGAAATGACGCGCACCCGGCCCATCATCTGCTATAAGAGTGCAGCCTGGTGGATCTGGATGCGGCGGTGCACGGCGGCACGATAGCAAAACTTTCAATGCCAAGACCCGCGGGAATCTCGCGGCGGCCGCGCATTGCTGCACTGGTCGACAGGTGCCTGGAATCCGGCATGTGCTGGATTGCTGCCCCTGGCGGATACGGGAAGACCACCGCAGTCATCGATTACCTCCAGGAAAAGCGGGCTCCGCATGTCTGGTATCGCGTCGATGACGAGGACCAGGATATCGCCCGGCTGTTCTACTATCTGGCGATGTCGCCTGGGGCGCGGGAACTCAGCCTTCCTGTTTTCGGAACCGAATATGCGGAGGATGCTGCTGCATTCGCGCGTCTGTTCTTCCGCGCTTACTTGGCGCAGATGGTGCCGGACACGGTCATCGTCCTCGACGATATTCACCGTGCCGATACACCAGAATTCCGCGAAATTCTGGCTGTCCTGCTGCGGGAATTGCCCAACACGGTCCGGTGCATCTGCATATCGCGTACACTGCCTGGTGGGGGCGTGGCCGAACTCGCGCTCGCAGGCAAGCTGCCGGTCATCGGCCAGACGGCACTGGAATTCTCGGAGGACGAAGCACGCTGCCTCGTCGGTCTCAGGGAACCAGGCCATGAGAAGGGGATCGAGGTCGCCGCCGCCAAGGGGTGGGCGGTCGGCCTGGTCATGATCGCCAACCAGAAATCAAGTACCCCACAGTTGATGAGCGCCATGCCTCTGGGGCAGGGAAATTTCCAGGAGGTGGTCGGCAGACTGTTCCTGCAGAACGTTCCAGGCGACGACCAGAACACCCTGTTGAAGCTTAATCTGCTTCCCGAAATCAATTCCGGTCTTGCCGACGCCTTGCTCGGACCCAGAGTCGGCGGCCCGGTGCTGGAGCGGCTCTTTCAAATGCAGCTGTTGGTCACCCGAACAGGCCTCAGAGGCGGAGGATTCCAGTTCCACGACCTCCTGCGCGACTACCTGTCCAGGCTCTTCGAAGCGCGGCTGCCGCCGGAAGAGCAGGCAAGTTTGCGCGAAAGGGCAGCTCGGGTCCTGCGCGACGCAGGATTGGTCGACGCTGCCGTATCGATGGCTCTCCAAGCAGAAGCCTGGCCGCTTGCCCGCGAGTTGGTCATCGAGCACGCCGAGGCGATGCTGTCCCAAGGCCGCAGGGCTACCTTGATCGAATGGGGCACCAGATTTCCTGCTGAAGAACTGGAAGGCTGGCTTCTCCACTGGATCGGGGCCGCTCACGTTCCTGACGACGCCGCAGCCGAGCGATGGTTCTCACGGGCTTGGGAGGCGTTCGAGAAGGACGGCGATTTGCGGGGGCAGTGGCTGACCGTAATCCGCGCCGTGCTCGTAAAGACAAGCAGCTGGCGGACGCACGGGGGCCTGGACGGGTGGACGCGAAGGGCAGCCGCCATCCTTCGCGGGAGGCAACCCGATCTTGTCCCGAGAGAGCGGATGCTGGTTGGTGTCGGCATGTTGCGCGCGGTTGACTACGGCGAGGCCGACGAGGAGACCGCACAGGCAGGAGTGAAGATCGCCGACGAGCTCCTGCAACAGCTGTCGAATCCGACTGGTGAAGTTCCGGTTGACCTGAGATTGCTTGCCAGTGAAGCCCTTGTTGATCATGCGGTCTGGTCAGGGCGGCAGGACATCTTCGAACAGGCGGTCGACAGCGTCGCTTCCGAATTGAATGACCCGAAGGTGACGCCTTGGGTGCTTGGCATGTGGTTGGTCTCTTTCGGCGCCGCCAGCGGCAGGTATTTTTCATTCTCGAGGCGCGGGTTTCCACATGCCTCGGCCGAAGACGCCCTTCGCAAGGCGATCGAGATGGGCGAGAGGGAAGCCCTGAAAAGCGTCGAGTTCAGCGGTCTCTACCATCTCCAGCTGCTGCTCAAGCTGCGCAATGATTTCGCCGGCTTCGCAGATCTCGTGACAAGGCTCGGCGAAATCGCGGACAGCCGCTTCACAACTCAGGTGGCCGTAGTCGCAGATTGCCGAGCCGCCATGCATGCGCGGCAAGGCAGCTTCGTCGAAGCCTACAGGGATTGCGACACGTTCATGACCGCGATCGAAGAGGCGAACGAGCCGATGGTCGAGCGCTGGCCGCATTATGTCACCAAATTCCAGGTTCTTCTCGCCGACAGAAGACCGGCTGAGGCCGCCTCGCTGTTGGCAGATGTCGTCGATCGGCTGGACGGCGGCCCGCGGGAACGGGTGAAGATTTGCATTCTTGCCGCTGCCGCTTTTGAAGAGAAATGGAGGGGCGGAGCCGCTTATGAAGAGAAACTGACGGAGTTCATGGCAGCCCTGAGGGCCGTCAACCCGTCTGCAATCCTACTCAACCTGCCCGATCTCCTCGCCGAACTGCTGGCGGATGCACTTGACCGCGGAATTGAAGCGGATCTCTGCCATTCGGTCATTCAGACGCGGCGTCTCGTCCCGCCAATGAGACGGCCTGCTAAATGGCCATGGCCACTGAAGATCTTTGTACTGGGCGGCTTCAGGATCGAGCTCGACGGAACTCAATTCGATCTCGGATCGAAATCGCCGACGCGTGCCCTCGATATCCTGCGGGTTCTCGCCCTGGCGCGCGACCAGACCTGTCCCCTCGAAAGCATTCATGACTGGCTTTGGCCCGATCTCGACGGGGATCAAGCCAAACCGGCGTGCGAGCAAGCCCTTCACCGCCTGCGCAAGACGCTCGGCAAGGGCGACTTCATCGTCCAGAGGGAGGGGCGGATCAGTCTGCCCCCGGATAAGGTGTGGGTCGACCTTGCTGATTGGGAAGCCCGTCTCAACCGCGGTCTTTCCAGGAAAGGGGATACGACAGCCCCCGAAAAGGAACAGCTTCTGGCGAGATTCCCCGGCCCGCCACTGTCACCGGGTTCTCTTCCGTCTTGGGCGATACCGGTGGCCGACAAGGTTCGGGACGGCTATATCGACCTGGCGATCAACGTCGGAAGACATTGGGAGAATGCCGGAGAAGGTTTCCGGGCGCGAGAAGCCTATCTGAGAGCACTCGAGTACTACCCAGATTCGGAAAGAGTGTACCAAGCCCTCATCAGGGAACGTCTGTCCAGCAGTGATCCTGCCGCAGCTGTAGACGACTTCTCGCGCTACGAAAGGGCGGTTGGAGCGAACGGGGAATACAAATCCTCACACGTGATCCGCACGCTGGTGCGTCCGTATCTGAGATCTTGAACGCCCAAAACCCGTAAGCCATCCGTGAGCTGCGTCTTGCCAGCGTGCTCCGAACCTCTTCTTTGCACGGCCCGATAACTTCACGGGCAATCCCAGGTCGATCGTGTGCGGGGCGGTTTTGTCTAACCAGCAATCCGGGATCGGAAACACTAAGAGACCGGAGCGATAAACTCTGCGCTTGGGCAGCGTACCTGCGTGTCCCCAGCGGCGTTCAAGACTACTCGCGCTGCGAGCGGGTGATAGACCGGCGGAACCGGGCTTTCGATGCAATCCACTTGCGTGTGGTTTCTTCCAGAGCGAATGAATCCAAAAAATTTCGATCTGTAAGCCATCCGTAAGCTGCGGTCAGAGAAACTCAATCCGTCGAAAACAAACAACCGCTTCGTCCGGCCCCTCGAGAGGCTACCCCGCTCGCGAAACCGCGCATGCAAGCAGCCCGATGAGGATCAAAACATGTCTACATGGCAGGATAGAGCATACCGGATATTAAATCTTTTCGAGGGTTCGGCCGACGAAGCTGGCGACCGGACCTGGCAGATTATGAACCACGTTCTCGACGAGAACAATCAGGACGACTACATCAGCAGAGACTTCTACAACGTCCAGCAGACCGCAGGCGGGCTGCCGGAAGGCGTCAGCTTCGAAGTCTTCCTGTCAGCGGTGTCCGGTCATGTCAGGGACGAGCTGCAAGGCGGAAGCTTCGACGAGGGGCTTGGCGATGATGACATTCGCACGGCAGGCCTCTCTTTCGACGACAACATTCGCCGGCATATCCGGTTCCTCAACGGAGTGGTCCACCAAGGCGCTCCCGGCGAGGTTCATCTCGGACTATGGGAGAGAATTCTGCAGGCCCGCGACAATGGCCGGAGTATCCACTCGCTGTATCACGATTACCTTGTCGATGCCTAGCCGGCTCAGACACTCACGGGTTTTGTCACAGGCACAGGTCCGCGGGAAGCCATCGCCCTAGTGACGCGTGCCCGGAAGGCACAGCCGCAGACTTCGGCTGGGAGATGCTCGGCAGCCAAGGAGGCGGCTGGGCCCGGCAAGGGCATTCCTGACCTGGTGATTGTCTGCTCGGCCGATGTCTGAACGAGACGTAACTTGCTCTTGGGCCAGGGCTCCCGGATCGACGGAGCGCGGGCTTTGCACATCCGCAACCTGACGTTGGTCTTTCCCCGTCCGCGTGACGATCCATGGTCCAACGCCGCAACAAACAAGGAGAGTTCTCATGCCTGGTAACGATCTTCAGGTCACCGGCGGCATCACGCAAGCACTGCTTGACGCGCTGAACCAGATACACACCGCCGTTGCGGCCCAGCTTGTGAATCCCGACGGCACGCCGTCTGGCTCGGCAGTCTACATGCACCTTCCAGTCGGCCAGCCGATCGACCCGAAGATGTATGCCAATCCCTGGACGCCCGCCGGCGGCAGCGCCTACGGCGCGGTTTCCACCACGGGCGCTTTCTCAGCACCACCCGCTCCCCCTTCTGCCGGAACGCCCGCGACGCCGGCCGGTCAGCTGGCCGCAATGCCGGCACCAGATCCCAGGCTGCAATTGGCGATCAGCAGCGCCTTCAACACGGCTCAACGGGTTGACGACATGTTGATGGTCACCAACAACGGGGTTGCGGTGTCGTGGCCCCAGCGAACCGTCAGTATCGAGTATTTCACAGCCCTGGCCGGCATGCAGGCGGAACCGATCCCTGAGCCCTCGACCGATATCAAGAAACGCATCGCCGATGCCCAGAAGACATTGTATCTGATGGATGCCGACGGCAATTTTACCGGCTATACGCCGCGCCACACCGCCTACAGACACAACCAGAAGGTGCTGGCAGATGCACGCAGCGAGTTCGCGCTCGCTTACTCCCAAGCCATGTCCGATCCTATCCAGGGACAGGCATGGCCGGTCACCAGCGCCAGATACCAGAACGCCGTCGACCAAGCCTATAACGACTTCAAGGATATGGGCGGGCAACAGATCGACGACGCGATTGCAACCCTTCAGTCCGTCGGCGGCAGCGCCGCGGCCGCCCTGATTGCCAAGGCCCGCAAGATGTACGACGAGTATAGCGTTGGTCTCGGTGGCGCCGTGGCAATCAAGGTGCCGTGGTCGTATATCGATCCGGTCTCCTGGTGGGATCACACCAACCATGACTTCGGGGTGATGAAAATCACCGCCACATCGAAACAGTACCAGGCGAGCGGTGGCGGCGGCCAACACAGCTTCGGACACAGTTTCTACAACAACGAGTCGTCATCAACATCGGGCAGCGTCGGCTACAGCGTTCTGGGTTTCGGCGCCTCAGCCAATGCATCGCACAGCGAGACCAGCCACAACGACGGTTGGAATGCCGACCAGTCCTCCTGGCAGTCGCATCAGGACAGCAGTTCTTCGGCAACTGTCACATTCGAGTGGTTCATGGCCAGCATCGAACGGCCATGGCTGCTTGGCGACCTTTTCCACATGGACGGCTGGTATCTCGCCGGTCAGAAGAAGAATGCGATCAGCGACGGGACCATCGAAGGTCAGATCGGCGACGTGCCCAAGCTGCTCCCGATGATCCCGAAGGGTTTTCTGATTGTTCGAAACGTGAAGATTACCGCTAATTCCTGGGGCAGCATGGGCAGCGCATTCCAGAGCGCCGTCGACAGCGCTAGCGGACACACGGAAAGCAGCTCCACCTCCTATGGCGGCAAGGTTGGTTGGTGCGGTATCGGCGGATCGGTCCAACATTCCAATTCGGACAGCAGCGGCGCATTCAGCAACCAGCACGATGCATCTCAGGGTTTTTCCTTCAGCAGCAATGAACACGGTGGAACGCTTGAACTTTTCGGTTCGCAGATCGTCGGCTGGGTAGGCCAGATACAGCCGGCCGCACCGCGCAAGGACGACCCTGCACTCAGCGCCGAAGTCGTGGCCAACCCTGCGACAGCCGCCAATGCCGGAGCGCCTGCGATACCGGCTGACGCGCCCGCTGCTCCGCAAGGCTGAGGTGTCCCTGTGAGCACGAACAGCGATCAGCTCGCGATCCTTGGCCAGCAAGTGGTGGACACGTTAATCGCGACCTACAACCCCAACAATGACCCGTCGTTGGCGCTTGCCATTCATCCGGGGCAGGCGCTAGCCGATGGCATCGTGCAAAATGGCGTGACCAATCCGCTGCGGCTGTCGGAGTGGCTGGAAGACCAGTACGACTACCCGCTATGGCTGAAACGGTCCGATGCCTCCTCCGTTTCCGCCTCGTCTGTCGGCAGTCTTACCGCCAAGTCTGCCTATTTGGCGATGATCCCATGGGCGCAACCGGGGGTTCCGGTTGATGCTCCTTCCTATGCGCGCATCGCCGCGATGGTTGCCGAGGCACGAAAAGATATCGGGGACAATCCCGATGCGCTGCCATTCAGCTGCGAGCCGACAGATTTCGCCGAGCCCAGCTGCACGGCCTGGCATGTCTTCGATCAAAGGATATCCCGCACTACCGCAACCACGACCGAGACACCCGGCGCCATTAAGGCAAATCCCCACTTATGGAAGATGCGAGTGTTGACAAAAGAGGTGGTGTCGAACCTCACCGCAGTTTCCGAGGCGGTCGAACGGCGCAAGGCATTTGCCGCCGAATTAGCTGTTGTGCCAAGGGTTGAAGCGGTCAGAAAGCTGCGCATGCAGCCACATCTCACGGACTACGCTACCCAGCCAGTCGAGTTTCTCGGTATCCAGGATACAGCAAGCACCGCGGTCAATCTGAGCCAGTTCAGCGCGAACCATCTGGGTGGCCTCACCGCTTCGCCGCTCCACGCCCGGGCGCTGGCCGCCACCCTGCCAACATTCAGTCGAATTCGCGCTGCCCGGCGACACTTCACAGCCGAGGCAGATCACGTCTCGCCGCCCAGAGAGCAGCCAAATGCTTCCAGCACGCAAATGCAGTTGGACACCTCGCTCGTGAACCGATTGGCCACAATCCAGCTTCACGATCTCATTAAAAACCCGGTCGTAACGGAGGTAACTACCTCGGACAGTGAACTGCATGTGCATTTCGAGTATTGCATGCTCACCATCACCCGGCGGATCGCCGGCACGAGATGGTGGCATCCCGACCTCGTCGACGAGGAGGATTGGTACGTACCGGGAATGAAGCGCGGCGACATGATCAAGGCTTCGACCGACGAGACCTATGCGCATTGCCTGCCTCAGGGCCTGCTTCTGGTTCGTAACGTGGAATTCAGCGGCTCGTGGACCGCCGAAGCCCGCACGACGATGCAAAACGCCGTCTCGTTTCTGGGTCCCTTCCTGATGCAGGCGCCAACCGACTCTACATCCAGCACGTCCGACCTCGAACAGATAAGTGTGCTTGGCGTGGGCGTTCAGGTAATAGGCGAGCTTTGCTTTCCATTGCCGCCGCTCCCGCCGATGGATGATCCGGCGGAATCGGAACGTCCCGTTGTCTAAGCAATCAACGACGCTCAATGAAGAGGGTAAGTGCGTTGTGGCCGGGCCGGACGAGGTGTCCCAGGCACCGGTATCATCGCGTGCACTCTGCGGTGCTGGCACGCTGCGGACTGTGGGCAAAGGTGGTCGCGGGAGCGCGCTGCCGCCTTTGCCATACCCACCGGAATAGCGGTTCCGGCCTCGCTGCTGCGGCTGAACGAGCGGAGCCTATCCCGAACCTTCGCGCGCCGATTTTTACTAGCTTCCCGCCAGCGACAATCCACGGGCGCGCTCGCATAGCAGGGCAAGCAATTCGCTGCGCCTGGCTTCCGGCGTGTCGACGGGCAACACGAAACAAAGCGTCTTGTTGATGGCCCCGTCGCCATCGCGGATGGGCGCGGCCATGCACCAGGTGAAGCGGTCAGCCAGAGCGGCGGTCTCGCTGAAACCTTGCTGGCGCGCCAGAGCCACATCGCCGAAGAACTCGGCTGGCGCAATGACGCGGCCGTCGGGAAGCTTGTAGTCGCCAGGCGGAATGAAGTCCTGTATTTCCTGCGCGCTCATATGGCCGAGCAGCAGCCTTCCGGACGCCGTCCACGGGATCGGCACCTCGACTCCGACATCGCTTGAAATCCGGAACGGGCCGGGCGAGTCCCGGCAATCAAGGACGACGTATTTGTTCCCGCGCAGGCCACACAGTTGGACGGTCTCGCCCGTCTCCGCGCCTAGTCTGTCCAGGGTTTCGATGATGCGTCGATAATGGACATTATGATGTGAGTAGGCCCAGCCGAACAGATGCATCGCCTTTCCGAAATAGACATAGCCTTCCGTCCCGACGTTCTCGAGCATTTCGGCTTCCAGCAGGCTGTTGACGATCTCATAAGTGGTCGAACGCGGCGCGCCGATCATCTTGGCGATATCGCCGACGCGCATCGGCGCGCGCTGCCGCAGAAGCGCTTCAAGCAGCGTGATGACGCGGTCAATCCCGCGGCGCCGTTCGCCATTGCGCGGCTCGGCGCGGACTTCCCTTTCGATCAAACCAGTGACGCCATCGCTCATGTGGGCCGCACCCCGCGCAAAATCATTTCGGCCCTCGTCTCAAGACGCTTGAAAGATGTCAAGGCTCAGTCTAGCATCCCATCTGTCCGATATACAGGCCTCTTGTCTGGAATATCGGACAAAAAAGAGCCAGGCGCAGAGAGTCCTGACGAGAAAAAGGGCGGTTTCCGAGATGCGGCAACCGGCGGGTTTTCTCGTCTCGACCCCGCACGTCCAGGCATAACCTCAGAAGGGAACAATCATGACCAAATCATCGTTTTTCGCATCCGCCAGCGCCCTTTGCCTCGGTCTTCTCCTCAGCGTTGGCGCCGGTTCGCAGGCCAACGCCGCCGCTAAATGCATCAAGGGCGACCGCAAGGCGCCGTATACGATCGGCTGGGCCAACATCTATTCAGTTCCGACCTGGATGAAGCAGACACAGGGCACGATCGAAGCCGAAGTCGAAACTTTGAAGAAGCAAGGCTTGGTCGACAAGCTCGTCGTGACCGACGCCCAAGGCGACGCCAACGTCCAGATTCAGCAGATCCAGTCGATGATCGATTCCGATGTCGATGCCATCATCCTGATCGCTGGCTCGTCGACCGCGCCGGCGCGCGTGCTGGCGGACGCCTGCGCCAAAGGCATCGCGATCATCAATTTCGACAGCCTCGTCGACACCGACCAGGTGACCGCCAAGGTCAACACCGATTCCTCACAGTGGGGCGATCAGGCGGCCAAGTTCCTGATCGACGCCATCGGAGGCAAGGGCAAAATTCTGATCCTCAATGGCCCAGCCGGCGTTTCGGTCAGTGACGACCGGCGCAAAGGCGCCGATGCCGAGCTTAAGGCTTATCCCGATGTGAAAGTGCTTGCCGAAACGAACACGCCCTACAATGTCGCGCCCGCCCAGGAAGCGGTCACCAGTCTGCTTTTCGCCAATCCCGAAATCGACGGCATCCTGTCGCTCGGCGGCGCTCTGTCGGCGGGTGCCGTGCTCGCGCTCGACAAGCAGGGTCGCGACCAGGTGCCGATCACCGGCGAGAATGCGCGCCAGTTCCTCGAACTGTGGAAGGAAAAGGGCTTGAAGAGCTGGGCGACGATGCAGCCGAACTGGCTCGGCGCTTTCGCCACCTACACCGCCGTACAGGCGCTGGACGGCAAGGATGTGCCGGCTTTCGTCAAGATCCCGCTGCCGGTGATCGACAATTCCAACGTCGACGAATATCTCGCCCGGGCTAAGGATTTCCCGGCTGACGGTTACATCTATTCGCCGTTCGATGAGGATCTGTTCAAGAAGCTGCTGGCCCAGAAATAAGCCTGAAGGGTTGCAACATTGACAACCACGGCTACGCTTCTCGCCGCGCGGGGGGTGTCGAAGTCCTTCTTCGGCAACCCCGTCCTGCGCAACGTTTCCATCGCTCTGCAGCCGGGCCGCGTGCATGCGCTGCTCGGCGAGAACGGCGCGGGGAAGTCGACGCTGATCAACCTTTTGTCCGGCGCCCTGCGCCCGGACGGCGGGGCGATCGAGGTTGATGGACGCCCGGTATCGCGCATGAGCCCCGCTCATGCGCGGCATGCCGGGATCGCCGTTGTCCAACAGGAACTCAGCCTGACGGCCAGCCTCTCGATCGCCGAAAATATCGGGCTCGGCGCCTATCCCAAGAGATTCGGCTTGGTCGATTACACGGAACTTGCCGCACGGGCCAGGGCCGCATGTGATCTTGTCGGCCTTCGCGAACCGCTGTCTACGCCGGTGGGGCATCTGTCACTCGGCCGGCGTCAGATGGTGGAGATCGCCAAGGCGCTCTACCGGCGGCCGCGCGTGCTCATTCTCGACGAACCCACCTCATCGCTATCGGCAACCGAGACAAAAACCCTCACGGACTTGCTGGAAAGGCTTCGGGCCGAGGGCATCGCCATTCTCTACATCTCACACCGGCTGAACGAAGTGATGACACTGTGCCAGCATGTCACCGTACTGAAGGACGGCGCCTGCACGGCGGACCGCTCGCTGGAAGAAACTGATGCCGCCGGGCTGGTGCGGCTGATGGTCGGCCGCGACCCCGGCGATCTCTTTCCACGATGGCAGCCTTCGCCATCGCCAGCCAACGCCATCTCGGTTCGTAATTTTTCGGCCGGCCTGATGCGCGACGTCGATCTCGACATCAGGACAGGCGAGGTGCTTGGGATCGGCGGCCTGGTCGGGCAGGGGCAGGAAGATCTGCTGCTTGGCCTCTACGGCGCGATCCCGGCTAGGTCGGCATCCGCGACCGTAAACGCTGCTTCGGGTCTGCCGGGCGGCGTGCCGAAAGCCAATGCGCTCGGCCTCGCCTATGTCCCGGCCGACCGCAAGCGCGAAGGCCTGCACTTGATCCATCCCATCATCACCAACATGATGCTACCAGCCTTCGCAAGGCTGCCGGCGTTGAAGCTGCGCAGCCGGCGTGCCGAGCGCGATTTGGCGAGGGGACTCGCCGCCCAGCTTGCCATCAAGGGCGACCTCGATCGCCCGGCGCAGGCACTCTCAGGTGGCAACCAGCAGAAAGTCGCGCTGGCGAAATGGATGCCACACGATCCGCTTGTGCTTCTCCTCAACGATCCGACGCGCGGCGTCGATGTCGAGACCAAGCGTGAGATCTACATGATGCTTCGCAATCTCGCTGCCGCCGGCAAGGCGATCGTCCTGCTCAGTTCCGACACACCCGAACTGGTGCACCTTTGCGACCGCGTCGCCGTGGTCCGAGAAGGTCGCATCAAGGCCATGCTCGAGCGCGAGGCACTGAGCGAGGAAGTCATCGTCTCCGCCGCAATGGGCGCCGAACAGCAGAAAGTTGCGGCATGAGCACGGTTGTATCCTCAAGCCAAGCCGGCGCCCTCTACTGGCGAGTTCAGCTGCGCCGAAATGTTGGCGTGCGCAGCCTGTTTGCCGTGGTTCTGGCGTTCCTCGTTGCCTACGGCGTGTTGTTCCCCGGCCTCTTGACGGCGTCCGGCTTCGCCAAATTCACCCAGAGCTGGTTTCCGCTGGCGCTGGTCGCGATGGCCCAGGCGATCCTCATGCTCACCGGCGGCATCAGCTTGGCAATCGGCGCAATGGTCAGTCTCGGCGCGGTAATCGCCGCGACGACGATGATCGGGCCGCTGGGCGTAGCCGGCGGCACCGCCGTGGTGGCGCTGACCGGTATCGGCATCGGTGCCGCGACGGGGTTCATCGTCGTGAAACTTCGGTTGCCGGCCATCGTGGTGACGCTCGCCGGCTCCTTCATCATCGGCGGTGCTGCGTTGCTCATCCTGCCGAGGCCGGGCGGCGCCATTCCGGAGTGGCTGTCGGACCTGCTTGCCGGCAACACGCCGGCGGCATTCGTGTTGCTGGTGCTCGTCGTGCTTTTGTGGAAACTCTATCTCGCCACGCCGCTTGGGTTGAGCCTCTATGCCGCCGGTGAGAATCCGGTCGGCGCCTATCGCTCCGGCGTGCCGGTCGACGGCGCGCGGATCGCGGCCTATGCGATCAGCGGTCTGCTTTGCACAGGCGCCGGCCTGTTCGTCGCCGCGCAAACGGGTTCGGGCGACCCGGTCATAGGCACAGCCTTCACGCTGAATTCCATTGCCGCCGCGGTGCTCGGCGGAATCGGCTTCCTCGGCGGCCAGGGCACGATGCGCGGCGCGCTTGCCGGCAGCCTGCTGCTCAGCCTGATGATCAGCGTCATGTTCTTCCTCGGCTTCACGCCAGTTGCTCAGTATGTCGCCCAAGGCCTCATCATCATCGGGGCGGTCGCCATCCCGCAATTCCGCAAGGTGCAGCAATGACAGCACGGAAAGAGAGCGCGCGCGGCGGGCGGGCGTTGACGATCCTGCGCAGCCGGCCCTTCCTCACGGTCGCTATCGTTGCCGCGGTGTGGATCGCGGCGAGCTTCGCTTCACGTGGCTTCGGCGCTTATGGTCATTTGCGCTATTTGGTCGAGTTGGGCGCGGTGATCGGCCTGGTCGCGGCGGGCCAGACCTTCGTGGTGATTGCCGGCGGCATTGACCTTTCCGTCGCGGCGATCGTCACGGTCAGTGCCGTCAGCCTCCCGCTGCTCTCATTGCAGGCGGATCCGACCGGGCTCACAGCCGTTCTTGCAGTACTTGCGTTGACGACCGCGATAGGTCTCGTAAACGGGCTGGGCGTGGCGCTGTTGCGCGTTCATCCAATGATCATGACACTGGCGATGGCGACATTCCTGCAGGGCCTCCTGATCATCATCGCCGGCGGCAGCGCCGTGACCGCCGAGAACCCGCTGGTCAGCTGGCTCGGCAATGCGCGGCCAGCCGGTATTCCGGCAGGCGTGCTTTTGTGGGTGGTCATTTCCGTGATCGTTCTGACCACGATGCATGCGACATCCCTCGGCGCCCGGATTTTCGCGATGGGCGCCAATCCGCTTGCCGCGGCGCTGTCCGGAGTTTCCGTCGCCTCGACCACGCTCGCCGTCTACGGCATCAGCGGCTTCTGTTCGGGACTTGCCGGTGTGTTGGTCCTCGGCATGAACGGCCAAGGCTATGTCGGGATCGGAGATCCCTATCTCCTCGCGTCGATTGCCGCCGTGGTGCTCGGCGGCACCTCGATACTGGGCGGGCTCGGCACCTATGCCGGTACTATCCCCGGCGCGATCCTGCTGGTCACGATCACGGCGCTGATCACCGTCGTCAACGCATCGCCCGGCTGGCGCAGTATCCTGTTCGGGTCGCTGATTCTGGGGCTGCTGCTTCTCTCAGGCAGGGAGCAGGCCCGCCGATGAAATATCGTGCAGCCGGTAGATACGCCTTGCGTTGCCGAAGAACAGCGCCGTTTGCTCGTCCGCGGAAAGCTCTCCTGCAATGGCTTTGAAGCTGTCATATACTGCATCGAATGACGCATGCAGGCCGGCGACTGGGAAGTCACTGCCGAACATCGCTCGCTGCGTACCGAAACAGTCGATGCAATGCATGACAACCGGCTTCAGGCTGTCGAGTGTCCAATCATGATCGTAGGCGACCAGATCCGATATCTTGATGGCAGCGTTGTCGCACTCCGACAAAAGCCGCAGCCCTTCGCGCCACACCCGCATCCCGTCTGCATCGCGATCGATCGGGCTGCCGCAGTGGTTGAGAACAAAGAGTTGGTCCGGAAAGGCCGCTGCGAGGCGCGCCGCACCGGCGAGCTGGCGCGGAAACACCATCAGGTCGAAAACCAGCCGGTGGCGCCCAAGCAGGGACAGGCCGGCACGCCAGGCCTGATCGTCCATGATGCCGTCACGGACAGCAAAACGGCGGGCAGGATCCGGATCCCAGCTCAGTATGTCGCGCACACCGACGACACGGTCGAATGCCGCCTGCGCCTCGACCAGCGCCGGCGCTTGGCGGCTCGCCAGCGGTATGTGAACAACATAACGGGCGGCCACGCCGCGCGACTTGTCGAGCGTTTCAAGCCACCGCGTTTCGCCGACGCAGTCATCCCCGGTCCAGCCGGCTTCGACATGGACGGTTGCGACGACATTGTGCCGGCCGGCGTCGCGCAAATAATCTTCAGGAAGGTAGTTTCGCCGCAAGCGGCCAAGCTCCCCCAGACCGCCGCGTTCGCCAGCCGTTGTGGCGAGCCAGGGGTGCCGGCTGAGGCCGAGATCCCAAAGGTGATGGTGGGCATCGATGATCGGTCCGCGGTAAGGTGTTGGCACGCATCTCTCTCATGGTGTGGCCGGAATCGGAAATCGATCCGGACTTCATCCTGTAAAGGAAGGACTAGCATCGGATGACCGAAAGCTCACCCGTACTGTCGCTGGCGACCCGAGAAAATTTCCTGCTCGATGACCGTATCCGCGGCGTGCCGCCTGGCACCCTCGGCTTGGACAGCAGCCTTGTCGCATCTGAGCGCTGGCATCCAGCGGATGGGCGTATGTCGTTGCCGGTGTTGACCGTCGACGAGGGGGCCTTCATCGCCAATCGTGACCTGTTCCTGCGCTATGCGCGAGAGCAGGGCGCCGTGATCGCCCCGCATGCCAAGACCCCGATGGCGCCTGATCTTGCCCGGTCCCTGATCGAGGCCGGAGCATGGGGCACGACCGTCGCCGACATAAGGCAGGCCACGGTGATGCTCAGAGCCGGACTCTGTCGGCTGATCATCGCCAATGAGGTCGGCGGACCAGGTGGTGCGAACCGGCTTGCGGTTCTTGTCAGCGCCTGGCCAAGCGCTGAGTTCTACGTTTTCGCCGACTCGATCGCCGCCGTGAATGCGCTTGCCGAAGCCTGGCGGGCCAATGCGACGCTGCCGCCATTGCGCGTGCTCGTCGAACTTGGTGCGGGCAGGGCAGGCGCCCGGACCACCGGCGAAGCCGAGGCGATTGCCGACGCGATTGTAGCAGCCGGCGGCCGGCTGCTGATCGCCGGCGTCGCAACCTATGAAGGTGCCGCGGCGCAGCCCGATCCTGACCGCACCGATGAGGCGATATCCGCCCTGCTGACAATGACAGCCGACATGTTCCTGCGGCTCCGCGCCCGCGTCGGCGGCGACACCCCGCTGATTGTCACGGCAGGCGGCTCGGTCTACTTCGACAAAGTGGTCGCAGCGCTTTCGCCTCTCGTTTCTAGGGACAGCAGCGCGACGCTGGTGCTGCGCAGCGGCGCCATCTTCTTCCACGACCATGGCGTCTACGACCGCTCGCTCGGCACACTCGACGCCCGCGAGGGTTTTGCAGTCGGCGGCTTCAATGCGTCCGCACGAAATTCGTTCCGTCCGGCTTTGCGCCTATGGGCCGAGGTACTGTCGCGGCCGGAGCCCGGCCTTGCGATCTGCGGCATGGGCATGCGCGACGTGTCGTTCGACCAGGGCTTTCCAATGGTCCTGACCATCTTTCGTGCCGGCAAGCAGCTGCCGATAGCGCGTGCCGAGGTCTTCAAGCTCAACGACCAGCACGCCTTCCTGACAATTGCGTCGGGCGACGACATTGCCGTCGGCGACACCGTTGAATTCGGCATCTCCCATCCCTGCACCTGCCTTGATCGCTATCGCGTGATCTTCGGCGTCGACGCGGCCGGGTATGTCAGCCACGCCTTTCCCACCTATTTCGGCTGACCATCGTCGCGCTTTCCAAAAAAGAACGAAAGGATCCGATATGATCAAGTACTTCCAATCCGGCTCCCGCATGTCGCAGGCGGTCGTCTATGGCGGCCTAGTGCACATAGCGGGCCAGGTCGCAGACGATCGCAAGGCCGGCATCAAGGGTCAGACGAGCGAGGTACTCTCCAAGATCGAGGCGCTCCTGGTCGAGGCCGGCAGCAGCAAGTCGAAGCTCGTGGCGGTCAACATCTTCCTGCCGCAGATTGGCGATTTCGACGCCATGAACAGTATCTACGATGCCTGGGTGGATTCCGCCCGTCTGCCGGCGCGTGCCTGCGTCGAGGCGCGTCTCGCTGATCCTGACCTCCGCATTGAGGTCACCGCCGTCGCGGCTGTGTGAACCGCCGCCATGCACACCGGCATCAGCCATTCGCTCGATTTCGATCGGGACGGCAAGACGCTCAGCCATCTGAGCATCCCGTTCTCGATAGACCGTTCGCCATATTTCCAAATCAAGGTCCCGATCTGCCTCATGCGCAATGGTGAGGGTCCGTCGCTGCTTCTTATGGCCGGTAATCACGGCGATGAATATGAAGGCGAGCTGTGCTTGGCAAAGCTGGTCCGCCGGCTCGATCCAGCGCGAGTCAGGGGCCGCGTCACCATCCTGCCGATGGCCAATGTGCCGGCGGTGATGGCCGCCAAACGCTGCTCGCCGCTCGATGGCGGCAATCTCAATCGCGCCTTTCCCGGAGATCCGTCGGGCACGCCGACAAGCCGGCTCGCCAACTTTCTCGAGACAGACCTGTTCCCCCGACACGACATCGTCTTCGACATCCATTCGGGGGGCACTTCGATGGAACATCTGCCGACTGCACTCGTCGAGCGCAATGCCGATCCCGAGCGCCACAGGCGCGGGGTGGAGCTGATGCGGGCGCTCTGCATGCCCTATGGGTTCGTGGCCGACAATGGCCAGGCCTCGCCGACCTCCATGGGTGCAGCGCGCCGTGCCGGCGCCATCGGCGTCAGCGGTGAGTTCGGGGGCGGCGGCACCGCCACGGTCGACACGATGGCGATCACCGCTCGCGCGATCGACAATCTGCTGATTGCACTAGGCCTGGTCGACGGGCCAGTTGTTGGCGCGGAGTCAATGCATTCGATGCCGACGCGACTGCTTTCGCTTTCGCGGCATAGCCAAGGCCTCTACGCCGCCCGCCGCGGCTGGTTTGAACCCGCCGTGAGGGTTGGCGACAGCGTGAACGCCGGACAATTGGCTGGCTGGTATCACGATCTCGAAAGGCTCGATCTTGCCGAGGAAGCCTTGCATTTTGCCGAAAACGGCATCGTGCTTTCGCGGCGGCTGCATACAATGTGCGAGGCAGGAGACTGCCTCATGCAAGTCGCCGAACCCGTAGAAACCTAAGGGGAAACCGCACGGCGTCTAGCTGCTGCGCCACTCTGGAGAACTGAGGATATCTTATGCAGCTTTCCATGTGGACCTACCCCTGGGATGTCCAGGATCTCGGTTTCGAGATGGTCGAACGCGATCTGGTCGAACGCGCGGGACTCAACATGATCAGCCTTGCTGCCTCGTATCATGCGGGACGCTTCCTTCAGCCGCGCAGCCCGCGCCGCAAAGCCTATTTCCCGGAGGACGGCACGATCTACTTCAAGCCAACCGCCGCGCGATGGGCCGACCTCGCAATTCAGCCCAAGGTGGCGGACGTGATCTCGCAGGGAGGCGACGTGCTTGGCGAGCTCGTCCGCAGACGAGACGCCAATGGGCTCGGTGTTTCGTGCTGGACGGTGTGCCTGCACAACACCCGCGCCGGCATGCTTTATCCGCAGGTGGTTACCCGAAATGCCTTCGGCGATCCCAATTATTACAACCTTTGTCCCTCGCATCCGGATGCGCGCGCCTATGTTCGCGCGCTGGTCGCCGACGTTACGCACACCTACAAGCCGGACAGAATCGAGCTCGAAAGCCCGTCATTCATGAGCTTCGCCCACGAATATCATCACGAGAAAGACGGTGTCGGGCTGACCGCGGAAGATGACTTCCTTCTGTCGCTGTGCTTTTGCCCGTCCTGCCTCGCCCGCGCCGCTTGTGCCGGCATTGACGGCGAGGCGGCGCGCAAACTGGTCAGAGGGTGGATCGTCGAGACCTGTGATCGTGCCGTTCCGGCACCGCGTTTTCCGGACTTTCCGAACGGTAGCTTCGATACCTTCCAGCCCTGGCCAGAATTATACGACTTTCTGCTGTGGCGGTTCGAGCCGGTGACCAGCTTGGTTGCCGAGCTGCGCGACGTTGCCGATCCGGGCACACGTGTCCTCATCATTGACCTGAAGGACGGCTGGTTGGGCGGCTGCGATCTGGCGGCTCTCGGCCAGGCTTGCGACGGCGCGATCCTGTGCGCCTACGATATGCAGGCCAGCGATGTCGCAGATCTGATGGCCACTGGCCGTGCCACGCTCGGAGCAGAGAAATTCCTTGGGACCGGTTACCGGCTGTTCCATCCGGAAATGGCAGGCCCGGACATTCTCGCCGCCAAAGTGAAACCGGCGCTGGCGGCGGGCGTCGATGGCATCAATTTCTACAATTACGGCCTTGTACCTGCCGCACGCCTCGATTGGGTGAGTGCCGCACGATCTGTGTGAACAATCGATCCACTGCCGACCCAATAGGCCTAATTTTGCCTCGAGCATTGCGCGTAATGGAGAGACGTTCGGAGGACTTCCCGCATGGATCCTCGCATTGCTTTGGCCGGCGGCCAGCAGCCTAGCTGAAAATCGAGGCATGGCTGTGAGGGCCACGCGGGAGGGAGGCGGGTTATACGGTGGAGCGCATCTTCCAATTTATTCGCTCTAGCGCATATTGAAATCTATCTTCTGAGCGTATATCTCATAGCTGGAGAGGTACGCTGTGGACCAAATCGCCCGAACGCCTAAGCAACTCGGAGATGCCATCCGCCGGCGGCGCCGCAAGCTCGGCCTGAACCAGGCCACTGTCGGGGAGCACACGATGCTACGCCAAGCGACCATCTCGGCCGTCGAGAATGGTGCGCCCGGGACACAGCTCGGAACGCTTTGCGACATTCTCGCAGCGCTCGACCTTGAATTGGTTGTCCGCTCTCGGACCAGAGCAAAGTCGACCGAGATCGAGGACGTCTTTTGATGGCTCGTCCGCGGCGGCACCTCCCGCTCAACGTCTTCTTGAACAGCCGTCTCGTCGGGCGGCTGAATAGACAATCCAGCGGCGCGATCGATTTTCAGTATGATCCGTCCTGGCTTGCCTGGGAGCATGCGCTACCAGTCTCGCTATCTCTGCCCCTACGTGAAGATCGCTATATCGGTGCACCCGTCATTGCCGTGTTCGACAATCTCCTGCCCGACAGCATCCCGATTCGCCGCCGTATGGCTGAGCGTGTTCATGCCCGAGGGATAGACGCCTACGACTTGCTTGCCGCTGTCGGACGGGATTGTGTCGGCGCACTGCAATTCCTGCCGGATGATGTCGAGCCGGGCCCCGCCGGTATTGTCGACGGCAAACCCGTTGACGATATCGAGATTGCTCGTCTCGTCCGCGATCTGGCATCGGCCCCCCTCGGGCTGGGCGAGGATGAAGATTTCCGGATCTCGATCGCTGGCGCTCAGGAAAAGACTGCGCTCTTGTTCTGGAAAGGACGTTGGTACAAGCCGCTGGCGACGACTGCTACAACGCACATCCTCAAGCCACAGATTGGACGCTTGCCAAATGGCATCGACCTTTCCTTCAGTGTTGAAAACGAATTTTTCTGCCTCAAGATGACAGCCGCCCTGGGACTCCCGTGCGCCGTCGCCGCAATCGAGGAATTCGAAGGCAATCGCGTGCTCGTAGTCGAACGTTTCGATCGCCGATGGACGAGTGACAACCGTCTCCTGCGCTTGCCCCAGGAAGACTGCTGCCAGGCTCTGTCTGTGCCTCCGTCGCTGAAATACGAATCCGATGGCGGGCCTGGGGTTCCGGCTATCCTTGGTCTGATGAAGGGAAGCGACCAACCGGAGCTAGATCAAGCTGCGGTTCTGAAGGCCGTGGTCGCCTTTTGGCTGCTCGGGGCCACAGATGGACATGCCAAGAATTTTAGCGTCTTCCTTTCTCCCGGCGGCCGGTTCCGCATGACGCCGTTATATGATGTGATCTCAGCGCAGACCAGCCTTGATGCGGGACAGATCAGGCGCAACAAAATGAAGTTGGCGATGGCTATAGGCGACGCACGCCACTACCCTATCGATAGCGTCATGCCGCGCCATTTCATCCAGACCGCCGCCAAGGCAGGAATTGGTCCAAAACCCGTCACAGCGATCTTTGACGAGCTGCGCCAACGGGCGCTAGCGGCAATCGAACTGGTTTGTGCATCGCTCCCAAAGGGTTTCCCTTCGCAAGTCGCAGATGCCATTGGCAATGGGGTCAAAGCTCGCGTGCGCAGACTGGAAGAGGTGTGATGCTGAAGATCGAGGCACAAAACCAGACTGATAGCCATTGGGACGGTCCAATTGATCTTCCTTAGCAGCAGCAACGCCGCGCGGGATGTAATCAACCCACGGACTTGCCAGCCTGTAACTTTCTGACCAGGCCGATCAGCTGATCCAGGTCCGCGCGTGGAAGCGCAAGCATCTCCGCAGGGGGTTTGTGATATTCCCTTGTCAATTCCTCAATGGTTGCAGCACCCTTGGCCGTAAGCTTGACACGTTTGACACGGCGATCGCTTGGCGACGGAACCCGTTCGGCGAGCCCCGCCTGCTCCAACCGGTCGACCAGCCAGGTCGCCGTCGAAGGGTCGCAGTGCCATTGAGCGGCCAATGCTCCGATCGGCTTGCCCGCATCTTTGTCGAGGGTGAAGAGGGCGCGCGAGTCGTTGGGCGTCAGACCCAATTTCTGCTGGACCGCCAACCGGTCCGGCGCGGACCGCATCAGAAAATCAAACATCAGGCGCCAAGCCTCGGTGGCGTGCTGCAAGCGATCTTGGCCCGGTCCCATTCCACGCTCCTTCGTGTCTTGACACATATTTGGACCAATCATATGATTTGATCAACCAAAATATTTAAGTGATCAAATCAATGAGAGGAGATCCGAGATGACCAACACCACGGTTCTCGTCGTCGGGGGCGGCCTGAACGGTCTGACGGCGGCCGCCCTTTTGGCTCACAACGACATTCCGTGCGTCCTCGTCGAGCGCCATCCCGACACGTCAATCCAGTACAAATTTGCCGGCATTTCCCCGCGCAGCATGGAGATCTTTCGAAGCCTCGGCCTCGAGGAGGAGATTCGTGCAAATCGTACGGGGGACCAGCAGGCAGGCGCTATTGCGCGCGCCAGGAATCTCACCGATCCCGAGATTCAATGGGGCGGACCGGCGTGGCCGGATGCAAGTGCCCTCAGCCCCACGCAACCGGCGACGTGTGATCAGCACGTCCTGGAACCGATTCTGCGCCGCTACGCCGAGCGGAACGGTGCAGACATACGTTTCAGCACGGAACTGGTGGCTTTCGAACAGGATGAGAATGTCGTCCGCGCGGAAATTCGCGATATCGCGACCGGCGCAAAGGACGCCATCTCGGCCGACTATCTGATCGTCGCGGACGGTGCGAACGGCTCGATGCGAGAGAGGCTGGAGATCAGCCGCAGCGGGGCAGGCGGCCTTCAGCACTGGATAAATGTCGTCTTTGACACGGACATGCCTCCGACGATCGGCGGCAAGCGTTTCACGTCGTGCTTCGTGACGGACCTCAACGGGACCTTCACGCCCAGGGAGGGTGGACGATGGCTTCTGGCGCTCCAGTACTTTCCCGAAAAGGGCGAGAAACCCCAGGATTTTGATGAAGCCAGGTGCAGGGAACTGATCATACGAGGTGCGGGCCGGTCGGATATCACGACTAGGCTTGTCGATGCGCGCTCCTGGGAAGTGGCCGCGATGACAGCGCGCCAATTCCGCCGAGGCCGCGCGTTTCTTGTGGGGGATGCGGCACATTTGATGCCCCCAACAGGCGCTTTCGGTGGCAATTCAGGTATCCACGACGCCCATAACCTTGCCTGGAAGCTTGCGATGGTAACACGCGGGCATGCCGGTCCCTCTTTGCTGGATGGCTATGACATGGAGCGCCGGCCGGTCATCGAGGCTACGTTGGCGCAAGCGCTCGCCCGCCTTCAGAAATGGTTCGACGATCCGTCGAAGCGATTGCCTCCCCCAGTCGCGATGGTCGAGGATTACGACGTGGTATTTGGCCAACGCTACGCTGCAGGTGTCGTGGCTCAGGAAGCCACGCGGGACGATCACCCATTCCAAAAATCCACGGAGTTGTCGGGCCGCCCTGGCACGCGTTTACCGCATTTCGCGGTCGGGCGTGCCGGCCAGCGGATTTCGAGTCTCGATTTGTGCGATCGCGACCTTCTTCTCCTCTGCGCCGACGACGCATGGTGTCAGGCCGCTGACGCCGTAAGCCAGCGCCTCCGCATGCCGCTGACCTGCCACGCCTTTGCCAATGGGGGTCTGATTGATTTGGACCATCGGTGGCCTTCCGCGCTCGGGGTTGAAAGCGGCGGTGCCGCCTTGGTCAGGCCGGACGGGTTTGTCGCATGGCGGTCAACGCACGGTGTGCCTGATCCTGTACAGATGCTGATCGAAATACTTGACGGCTTGGGTTTCCGCACGCAGGCGTGCGAACATCATCAGTGAGCGGCGGATGCCTCCGGTCTTCCGGCACGACTTCCTTGCCGATGTCGTCGCCGGGAATGCCGGCGATGTTCAGCCGTTTGCCCGTCTCGTCATGCCTCTTCCTACTCGTTGTCACCGAGTAGGGCCGCGCCAACCGCTTCGGTCCTCCCCTTGTGTCGCTAAACTCGCATGGACCATCGTGCTGGCCTTTGGCATTGGAGGCCGAATGTCGCCGTTACGGCAAATGATCAATCAACTCGTTCAGCAGGAGCAGCAACGCCCCAGCGACGACAGCCGCGGCAGCATCGTCCAGCATGATGCCGGCCCCACCCCTTACCTTGTCATGCATGATACGGATGGGCCAAGGCTTGACGACGTCGAAAAACCGGAAAGCAAGGAAGCCTGTTGCCCACCAGAGTGGGTCGAGTGGCAGCATGGAAAGTGTCACGGCGGCGCCGAAGGTCTCATCGATGACGACGATCTGCGGGTCCTCCGTCCCGGTATGGGAGATAACATGCGATGACGCCCATACGCCGACGGCGAACAGGGCCGCATAGGCAAGCACCGTCAGCCAAGGTGATGCGGGTATCAGAGCCGCGGCAACAGCCACTCCAACCATTGCGCCGGCCGTGCCCGGCCATGTTGGAGATAATCCCACGCCGACAGAGGTCGCGAGCAGGTAGGCGAACTTGGGTAGAAATTTATGCATCGAGTTTCGGCCGGCTTCCGACGGGTCGCAAGCAATCATAGTCACATCGTTCGGGTGTTGCCGCCAGACCGCCGCTCGATTTGCACACCCGTCAAAAGGCATCGCCCAAACCGTGAAATGCTGTCGGGCAGCTGTCGCTGCGACCGGAAATTCTGTTTCGCCGTCAGCTTGGCGAGCATCTTAATCCGCCGGCCACATTCGCCAAACGAGATCGCTTTTGCGGCGAGTTGAGAACGTTCCTGAGCCCGGTCTCGGCCCGCATTGGCCAACTGAAACGGTGGCGATGGTGGAACAAACCCGCAAATTGCTGGTAAAGCTCCGTCAAACGACATCATCAGAGGAGCCGCCATGATCGCCGGTCTCATGAAAAGTCGCATCGACCCGCTATGGGAGCAGGCCGCCTCTCCGCTGATCGGGATCGGCATGACGCCGAACCAGGTTACGGCCAGCGGGCTCGTGCTCGTGGCTTTGTCTTCGGCCGCCTACGCGTATCACCATTCAAGTCTTGCCTTTGGCTTGTGCCTGGCGTTTGCCTTCAGCTTCGACGCGCTGGACGGTGCGGTCGCCCGCCGGACAAATATGAGCACCAAGGCCGGTGGCTATTTCGACGCTATCGTCGACCGTTATCAGGAATTGGCCGTCTTTGCGGCAATAGGCTGGGTCGCCGATCTGTGGGCGATCGCAATGTTCGCGTTCGCCGGCGGGATTCTCACCAGTTATGCCAAGGCGCGGACGGCGCTGGAAATCCCTGTGGAAAACCATGGTTGGCCGGATTTCTTCGAGCGGATGGAACGTCTGGTGTTCATTTGCGTGCTGCTCGCCGCCGACGGAGTCGCGACTGCCGTGGGCGCGGCTTCGCCCTGGATTCTGGCGGGCGGGTTCGCGCTGTACGCGGTGCTGGCCAACGCCACGGCCCTGCAACGGATCAGTCGCGCATTTGCGATGCTGAAACGAGCCGACGGGAAGCAGCCGTGAGATCGCTAGAACGCGAGCATCGTATTGACCGCCGTGGCTTCCCAACAAAGTCGTCAGCGCCAGCCCAAGCCCGGAGCGACATGGGTCAGGATCGCCTCGATGGCATGGACATTGTAGTCGACACCGAGCTGGTTGGGGACCGTGAGCAGCAGCGTATCGGCCTCAGCGATGGCTTCGTCGCCCTTTAGCTGCTCGATCAGGACGTCCGGCTCGGCGGCATAGGAGCGGCCGAACACGGCAAGCCTGTCTGCCTCGATATAGCCGAACTGATCTCCGCCCTGGTTGCCGCCGAAATAGGCGCGGTCGCGATCGTCGACCAGCGCAAAAATGCTGCGGCTCACCGACACCCGTGGCTCGCGCGTGTGGCCGGCCGCCTTCCAGGCTTCGCGAAAAGCCCTGATCTGTTCGGCTTGCTGAATGTGAAACGGCTTTCCGCCTTCATCGAATTTGAGCGTGGAACTCTGCAGGTTCATTCCAAGTTTCGCCGCCCATTCTGCGGTGGCGTTTGTGGCGGCGCCCCACCAGATGCGCTCGCGCAGGCCCTCCGAGTGTGGCTCAACGCGAAGCAGGCCAGGCGGGTTGGGAAACATCGGCCGCGGGTTGGGCTGGGCAAAGCCTTTGCCCAGCAACACTTCGAGCAGCACTCCAGTGTGTCTGCGAGCCATGTCGGCATCGCTCTCGCCCTCTTGCGGGGCGTAGCCGAAGTACCGCCATCCGTCGATCACCTGCTCCGGCGAGCCGCGGCTGATGCCTAGCTGCAGACGCCCTCCGGCGATCAGATCGGCGGCGCCGGCGTCCTCGGCCATGTAGAGCGGGTTCTCGTAACGCATGTCGATCACCGCCGTGCCGATCTCGATTCGGCTGGTCTTCGCCCCAACCGCTGCGAGCAGCGGGAAGGGCGAGGCGAGCTGGCGGGCGAAGTGATGCACGCGGAAATACGCGCCGTCCGCACCCAGCTCCTCGGCGGCGACGGCCAGCTCGACGGACTGCAAAAGCGCATCGGATGCCGTCCGCGTCTGCGATTGCGGCGAGGGCGTCCAGTGCCCGAACGAGAGGAAACCAATCTTCTTCATGAAATAGCCAGCCTAGAGGGAAGACAGGTGCAGACTATGCTTCGGCGCAGAGCAAAGCATCCCGAAATCGGTACCGACGGCCCAGTTTGAGGTGAACGGTCCGTTGTTGATCAGCGATGCCGTCAATGGCGAGCCTGTTGCTGGCGCGAGCGCATCTAGGAAGGTGCCGCGAACGCGAGCACTATCGCGATGAGGATCAACAGCGGCCCCATCCATTTAAAATGGGTTCCAAAGTTGGTCCACCATGCTTGCTGGCCGGGGCGAGCTTGGAACGGGTCCGCGAGAAATCCGAAGCCGATGCCAGCCATCCACAACCCGGCGCAGAACATGATGAACTCGTCGATGTAATCCGCGACCATGTTCCGCAACTTTCGAATTATGCCGCCGCCACGTGCGCCGAATTCGAGCCGATATAGTTACGGATCGTTTCGATGATCCGGTCCTGGTCGGCCTCGCTCAGATAGGGATGCATCGGCAGGCACAGGATGCGCTTCGGCAGCTCTTCCGAAACGGCAAGGCCGGTCGGCGTGCGCGGATAATCGCGATAGGCAATCTGGCTGTGCAGCGGTTTCACATAGTAGATGACCGACGGAATGCCCTTTTCACCGAGATGTGCCTTGAGCCCGTCGCGCTTCGGCGTTTCGATGGCGTATTGCGCCCAGGCCGAGCGGCCGCCGCCCAGATTGCGCGCCGTCTTGACTATATCGCCGAGACCTTCGGCATAGCGATTGGCGACCGCTTGCCGCGCCACCATCTCGTCCTCGAGGATGGCCAGCTTCTCGATTAGGATCGCCGCCTGCAGTGTATCGAGCCGTGAATTGATGCCGACGCGGACATTGTCGTATTGCGTTTCGCCCTTGCCGTGAAAGGCGAACGAGCGCAGCTGTTCGGCCAGCGCATCGTCATTGGTGAACATCGCACCGCCGTCGCCGTAGCAGCCGAGCGGTTTTGCCGGATAGAAGCTGGTCGAGCCGACGGTGCCGAACGAGCCGCACATCTTGCCGTCAGCCGAGCCGCCGGTCGCCTGCGCCGCATCCTCGATGACCATCAGGCCTTCGCGATTGGCGATGGCCATGATTGCTTCGTAATCGGCGGCGAGGCCGAACAGGTCGACGGGAATGATTGCCTTCGGCCTCAGCCGCCCCTCCGCCTTGATCATGGCGATTGCCGCCTCGAGGCTGGCGATGTCGATATTGTAGCTGTCAGCATCGACATCGACGAACACCGGCTCGGCCTTGGTCAGCGCCACCACTTCGGCCGTGGCGGCGAAGGTGAAGCTCGGCACGAATACCGCGTCGCCCGGGCCGATGCCGGCGGCAAACAGCGGCAACAGCAGCGCGTCGGTGCCGTTGGCGCAAGCGACCACGTGCTTGGTGCCGATATAGGCGGCGAGCTTGTTTTCGAATTCGGTGACCTGCGGTCCAAGAATATAACGACCTTCGTCGACGACGCGGTCGATTGCCGCCTTCAGCCTGTCGCGGATGCGTTCGCGCTGTGCGCCAAGATCGATGAACTGCATGTCGGCCTCAAACGGTTTTAGCCAGATAACCGGCCGCTGGTAGCAGACTTGGCACGGCCGAGAAAGCCGCAGGGCAAAGCCCTGAATTGCTCAAGTGTCGCAGCCTGTTACCTCTGGTTTCCGATCTGCCCTCTTAAACGCGGGAAAATCCGGACTTCGGCATGCTTGATATGGGCTGCGCATCCCGCCCGCCAGGTTAGGCGAAACATAAAGTGATCGCCGGCAGGCTGTCCGTGAGGCGGTTGCCAGCCGGTCAGGCGAGTTCATGCCGCCATGGCGGATTGGCGCCGGCCCGCGAGACCGTCACCGCCGCAGCCTTGGCGCCGAGCGTCAGCGCCTTATGGATGGCTTCTTTCGGCAGGCCGGCGATTGCCGTCTTCGACAGCAGGCCCTGCTCGTGCAAGGAGGCAAGGATGCCGGCATTGAACGTGTCGCCGGCGCCGACCGTATCGACCACCTCGACCTTGTCCGGCACGACCGTGACCCGGTGCTGGCTGCTGTAACCAACCGCGCCCTCGCTGCCGTGGGTGACGACGATCAGCTTCGGGCCGCGGTCCAGCCAGTTGCGGACGACGTCCTCATGCGAGCCGGCTTCGTCGAACCAGTTCAAATCCTCGTCCGACAGTTTCACGATGTCGGCCATCGCCATCATGTTGCGGATGCGCCTGAGATGCCTGGCCTTGTCGGGAATGAAGTTTGGCCGGATGTTGGGGTCGAGCATCATCACGCGGCGCTCATGCTCACGTCGCATGAACTCCTCATAGGCCGATCCGGCCGGTTCCGAGATCAGGCTGATGGCGCCGAACAGCATGGCCTCGATCTCGCTGCCGAGCTCCGGCAGGTCCTCGATGGTCAGCATGCGCCCGGCGGTGTTCTCGTCATAGAATGTATAGGTCGCCTGGCCGTTGGTGAGCCGCACGAAGGCGAGCGTGGTCGGCCGCGGCGAGGTGTGCGCATAGGTGGAACTGACCTTGCTGGCCCCCAGCGCCTCCCTGAACTGCCCGCCGAACAGATCCGACGACAGGCCGGAGAAGAAGCCGGCCGGCGCGCCGAGTCGGCCGAGCGCAATGGCCGAGTTGAAGACGGCACCGCCGACATAGGGGGCAAAGGCCGCTTCGCCCTCCGTCGTGGTGCGCGGCAGCATGTCGATCAGGGCTTCGCCGCAGCAGAGGATCATGAAGTCTTGCTTTCCGGCGGATAGATCACGCCCTTGCGAATGATGATGTTGGCGTAAAGCCGCGGCTCGCTCGTCGCGACGATCGCGTGCGCGGCCTTGACCCGTGCATAGAAGTCGGCGCCGGCAAGCGCAACCACCTTGCGGCCCGGCGCATGCCTGGCGCAGATCGCTTCAATCTCATGATGAACCGGATCGGCGAGCAGGGGATCGCCTTTAGCCGAGGCGCGAAACAGCGCCTGCGGCACGGCGTCGTCGACAGGCAACACGCTCAATACGGCATCCAGCACCGGGACGAGATGATGACCGTCGGCGCGGATCAGCCGCTGTGCCTGCTGTTCGGCCGGGTAGTTGCCGTCGACCAGCGCGATCTCGTCGCCATGGCCCATGGCGCGCAACATCGCCAGAAGCTCCGGGCCGAGCAGCGCCGGGATACCGATCAGCATGCTCAGAAGCTCCGGGAAATCGTGGTCGAGCCGATGAGGAAGCGCTCCGATAGCGGCAGACTGGCGCCACCCAGCGCCCGCGCATGGATGCCGACCGTTCCCTCGCGGACGGCCGGCAGCCTCAGGCCTTCGCCGTCGATCCTGCCGATGGCCTGGATGACGGCATCGACAAGCCGCCTGCGCACGGCGAGCGGCATCCATCCGTCGATCACCGCGGCTTCGAAATCGATGACGGACGACGCCGCAACGATGGCATAGGCGAGCGCCTGCGAGGCGCTGGCGATCCAGTCGTCAAGCTCGGCACCGATCTCGCCCCAGTCCCCCGGTGATGTCCACAGATGCGAGGCCTCGACGCCGCGTGCGTTGAGCGCCTTCTCCAGCGTGGCGATCGATGCAACGTCGATCAACTGCGTCGGCTTGCCGTCAGGCCCGGGCACTGGCATTGAGCCCAGCGCGCCGGCATTGCCGGTTGGGCCGCCAAACAGCCGGCCGTTCAGCACGATGCCGCCGCCGGCAAAGGCACCGATGTAGAAATAGACGAAATCGCGCGCCGCACCCGCCGCCTGGCCGAACACGAGCTCGGCGCCGCAGGCCGAGGTGGCATCGTTTTGCAGGTAGACCGGAAATTCGCATTGTGCCTGGATGTCGGCGCGGATGTCGCGATGGCGCCATTCGTCCATGATTTCACGCGGCGCGCCGGCGGTATCGGCCCAGTTCCACAATTCGAACGGCATGGCGATGCCAAGTCCGGCGATGCGCTTGTCCTGCGCAGGAGTGAGCTCGCCGCGCATCTTCTTCATGCCGCTCGTAACGAATTCCACCGTCTCGCGCGGCGCCGGATAGCGGTACGAATGCTGCAGCATCGAGCGCACATTGCCGAGGAAATCGATCAGCACGAGCTCGGCGCTGCGCCGGCCGATCTTCAGGCCGATGAAATAGGCGCCGTCGGGATTGAGCGCCATGGGTATCGAGGGCTGACCAATCTTGCCGCGCAACGGCGCCTGGCGAACGAGCAGGTCGTCCTCCTCCAGCTCGCGCATGATGACTGATACTGTCTGCGCCGAGAGGCCAGTCATGCGTGCGATGTCGGATTTGGCCAGGCTGCCGTGCTGGCGCACCAGCGACAGCACCAGCCGCTCATTGTGGTCCCGCATGCCGCTTTGATTGGTGCCGCGGTGCAGGCGGCTTTCGGCCGCATCGGGCGAGCCGTGCCTTGTAATGCCGGTCTCCACCCCTGTTCCTCCCGTCGTTTCCCCTCAATGCTTTTGGTCTAGAGTGAGTGAACAATCCTGCGTTGTCAATAATAAATAAGAGTGATTTAATTATTGACAGTGCTGGCGGACTGGTGTCTCTTGAGATCGGCGTCGACACTGGGAGATTTCGTCGGACGCGCTGCAGATGCCGGTTGGCCGGCATCCTAAATGGTTCAATGGGAGGAAAATCGTGACCACGTCAAAACTGTTGAAATCCACCGTGTTTGCCGCGGCCGGACTGAGCCTGATGGCGTTTGCGTCGACGGCATCGGCCGCCGGGGTCGGCGCCTGCTTGATCACCAAGACCGACACCAATCCCTTCTTCGTGAAGATGAAGGAAGGTGCCGCCGCGAAAGCCAAGGAAATCGGTGTCGATCTGAAAGCCTATGCCGGCAAGGCGGAAGGTGACAATGAGGGCCAGGTTGCGGCGATCGAATCCTGCATCGCCGACGGCGCCAAGGGCATTTTGATCACCGCCACCGACACTGCGGCCATCGTGCCGGCGGTGAAGAAGGCGCGCGATGCAGGGGTGCTGGTGATCGCTCTCGACACGCAGCTCGAGCCTGCCGATGCCGCGGATGCGACGTTTGCGACCGACAATTTCAAGGCCGGCGAGCTTATCGGCTCCTGGGCAAAGGCTACCTTGGGCGACAAGGCCAAGGATGCGCACATTGCCTACATGGATCTGATCGCCAGCCAGCCCTCCGTCGACGTCCAGCGTGATCAAGGCTTCATGAAGGGCTTCGGCATCGACCTCGGCGATCCCAAGAAGATCGGCGACGAAACCGACGCACGCAACGTCTGTCACGATCTGTCGAGCGGCAATGAGGATGGCGGGCATACTGCCATGGAGAATTGCCTGCAGAAGGATCCGGATATCAACGTCGTCTACACCATCAACGAACCTGCGGCCGCGGGCGCCTACCAGGCGCTGAAAGCCGTCGGCAAGGAGAAGGACGTCCTGATTGTCTCGGTCGATGGCGGCTGCCCCGGTGTCAAGAACGTTGCCGAGGGCGTGATCGGCGCCACTTCACAGCAATATCCATTGCTCATGGCCTCGCTCGGCATCGAGGCGATCAAGACCTTTGCCGACACCGGCAAGAAGCCTGAGCCGTCGCCCGGTCTGAACTTCTACAACACCGGCGTCACGCTGATCACCGACAAGCCTGCCGCCGGCATCGAATCCATCGACACGAAGCAAGGCCTCAGCAAGTGCTGGGGTTGATTTGATCCCCTGATCGGCTCAACTTCAAAAGAACAATAGGGAATGTGGAGCGGTTTCGGCCGCTCCACATCACAGGCGGGGAGGCCGACTTGAGCGTCGAAACAACCAGGAGCAAGGGACCGCAGGAATTCGAGACGGTCCTGGCCGCTAGCGACGCCAGCGTCGCATCATTCGAGACGCATTCCCGCTCGACGTTGGAGAGCATCCAGCACCGCTTGCATAAAAGCCCGGCCATGGTGCCGCTGATCATCCTGCTCATCTCGGTGGTTCTGTTCGCAGTCGTCGTCGGCGGACGCTTCTTTTCTCCCTTCACCCTCACCCTGATCCTCCAGCAGGTGGCGATAACCGGCATGGTCGGCATCGCGCAGACACTGGTCGTGCTCACCGCCGGCATCGACCTGTCAGTCGGCGCCATCATGGTGCTGAGCTCGGTTGTTATGGGCCAGTTTGCCATGCATTACGGTGTTCCAGCGCCGGTCGCCGTTGCCATCGGGCTGCTTGTCGGCGCGATTTGCGGCTTGATCAACGGCATTCTCATCGCCTGGGTGAAACTGCCGCCCTTCATCGTGACGCTCGGCACCTGGTCGATCTACGCTGCCATCAACTTCATCTATTCCGGCAACGAGACCATCCGCAGCCAGGATCTCGAGGCGACGGCACCGCTGCTGCAGTTTTTCGGCGGCTCGTTCAGGATCGGCGGCGCAGTCTTCACCTATGGCGTGCTGTTGGTGCTGATCATGGGGGCAATTGCCTGGTACGTGCTCAATCACACCGCATGGGGCCGGCATGTCTACGCAGTCGGCGACGACCCGGAAGCCGCGGAACTGTCGGGGGTGCGCGTCAGCCGGATGCTGGTCACGGTCTATACCCTGACCGGCATCATTTGTGCCATCGCCGGCTGGGCCTTGATCGGACGCATCGGATCGGTCTCGCCGCAGGCCGGGCAGTTCGAGAACATCAATTCGATTACCGCCGTGGTGATTGGCGGCACATCACTGTTCGGCGGCCGCGGTTCCATCCTCGGGACCATCTTCGGTGCGCTGATCGTCGGGGTGTTCGCGCTCGGCCTCAGGCTTTGGGGGACAGATCCCCAATGGACGCAATTGTCTGTCGGCGCCCTTATCATCATCGCTGTTGGTATTGACCAGTGGATCAGGAAGATCTCGGCATGAACCAGACTCAGGAACCGATCCTTACCGCCCGCAGCCTGGTCAAACGCTACGGTCGCGTCACCGCCCTCGACAATGCCGATTTCGATCTCTATCCGGGCGAAATCCTTGCTGTCATCGGCGACAACGGCGCCGGCAAGTCGTCGCTTATCAAGGCGATTTCCGGCGCGGTCGTGCCCGACGAAGGCGAGATCCGGCTTGAAGGCAAGCCTATTGCATTCAAATCGCCGATGGAGGCCCGCGAAGCCGGCATCGAGACCGTCTACCAGAACCTGGCGCTGTCGCCGGCGCTGTCCATCGCCGACAACATGTTTCTCGGCCGCGAGATCCGCAAGCCGGGCTTTCTTGGCAGCTGGCTGCGCATGCTCGACCGTCCGGCGATGGAAAAGCGCGCCCGCGACAAGCTGACCGAACTTGGCCTGATGACCATCCAGAACATCAGCCAGGCGGTGGAAACTCTCTCCGGCGGTCAACGCCAGGGCGTGGCGGTGGCGCGCGCCGCGGCCTTCGGCTCGAAGATGGTCATCATGGATGAGCCGACGGCCGCGCTCGGCGTCAAGGAGAGCCGCCGCGTGCTCGAACTGATACTCGACGTCAAACGCCGAGGCCTGCCGATCGTGCTGATTTCACACAATATGCCGCATGTCTTCGAGGTGGCGGACCGCATTCACATTCATCGGCTCGGCCGTCGCCTGTGCGTCATCGATCCGAAGCAGTATACGATGTCCGACGCGGTCGCCTTCATGACCGGCGCCAAGGTGCCGCCGGAGGCGGCCTTGGCGGCCTGAACAAGAACTTGAGGCCCGCCGCTGAGGGCGCGGTGTTTCAATGCCAAATTGCCGCAGGGCAACCCGGCTTGCGGTCGCCTGAATCCATTGAACATCCGGTGGGATGCATTAGCATTGGCGGAGATGGTGAAAGCCGCATGATCCTGGCAACGTCACGAGAGGCAGCATGACGCGCGCGATGACAACCGAAGCTCCTCTGCCCACCCTCGAAAACCCGGATCCCAAGACGCTCGCCGACGAAGTCTTGCAGGCCCTCAAATACAGGGTCGGCAAGGGCACCAACGTTGCAACCCAGTACGATTGGCTCACCGCCTCGATCAAGGTTGTGCGCGACCGCATCGTCGATCATTGGATGCAGGCGACCCAAGAGGCCTACGCCCAGCAGGAAAAGCGCGTCTATTACCTGTCACTGGAATTCCTCATCGGCCGCTTGATGCGCGATGCCTTCTCCAATCTCGGCCTGATGGACAATATGCGCGAGGCGCTGTCGTCACTTGGCGTCGACCTCGACATCATTGCTGCGCTCGAACCGGACGCTGCCCTTGGCAATGGCGGCCTTGGCCGGCTCGCCGCCTGCTTCATGGAAAGCATGGCTACCGTCGATATCCCCGCGCATGGCTATGGCATTCGCTACGCCAACGGCATGTTTCGGCAGGAGATCCATGACGGCTGGCAAGTCGAACTGCCCGAGACATGGCTCGATCACGGCAATCCTTGGGAGTTCGAACGCCGCGAACGCTCCTTCGAGGTCGGCTTCGGCGGCTCGGTGGAATCGATCACCTCGAAGGATGGCAGGCTCGAGCGCCATGTCTGGAAGCCGACCGAACATGTTCTGGCCGTTGCTTACGATACCCCGGTGGTTGGCTGGCGGGCCAACCGCGTCAACACGCTGCGTCTGTGGTCCGGCATGCCGGTCGATCCGATCCTGCTCGACAAGTTCAACGCCGGCGATCACATCGGCGCGCTCGCCGAGAGCAACAAGGCCGATGCGCTGTCGCGCGTCCTTTACCCGGCCGATTCCCACAAGGCAGGCCAGGAGTTGCGGCTCAGGCAGGAGTATTTCTTCTCCACCGCCTCGCTGCAGGACATCCTTCAGCGTCATCTCAGCCAGTATGGCGACCTGCAATCGCTGCCCGACAAGGCGGCGATCCATCTCAACGACACCCATCCGGCCATCGCCGTCCCCGAGCTGATGCGCCTGTTGATGGATGTCCACGGCATGGATTTCGACCAGGCGTGGAGCATCACCAAGCGCACCTTCGGCTACACCAACCACACGCTGCTGCCCGAAGCGCTGGAAAGCTGGCCCGTGCCGCTATTCGAGCGGCTGTTGCCGCGCCACATGCAGATCGTCTACGCCATCAACGCCGAGGTGCTGCTCGAGGCGCGCGTCTCCGACCAGTTCTCGGACGAGCAGATCAGCCGCATCTCGCTGATCCAGGAAAATGGCGATCGCCGCGTGCGTATGGGCAATCTGGCCTTTGTCGGCTCGCACTCGATCAACGGCGTCTCGGCACTGCATACGGAATTGATGAAGGAGACGGTGTTTGCCGACCTCCACAGGCTCTACCCGGATCGCATCAACAACAAGACCAACGGGATCACACCGCGGCGCTGGCTGATACAGTGCAATCCCGGCCTCACGGCACTCACCCGAGAGGCGATCGGCGACGGATTCCTCGACGACATCGACGAGATAAAGCTGCTCGATCCTTTCGCCGAGGACGCTGCCTTCCGCGACAAGTTCGCCGCTGTCAAACGGGCGAACAAGACGAGGCTTGCCAATCTCGTTGCCGACCGGCTCGGCATCAAGGTGGACCCCTCGGCGCTGTTCGACATCCAGGTCAAGCGCATCCACGAATACAAGCGCCAGCTCTTGAACATTCTCGAAGCGGTCGCGCTTTACGACCAGATCCGCTCGCATCCGGAGCGCGACTGGATGCCCCGCGTCAAGTTCTTCGGCGGCAAGGCGGCGCCCAGCTATCACAACGCCAAGCTGATCATCAAACTTGCCAACGACGTCGCCCGGGTCATCAACCGCGACCCGGCGGTGCGCGGCTTGCTGAAAGTGGTGTTCGTGCCGAACTACAATGTCAGCCTAGCCGAGATCATGATGCCGGCCGCCGATCTTTCGGAGCAGATATCGACCGCCGGCATGGAAGCGTCCGGCACCGGCAACATGAAGTTCGCGCTGAACGGCGCGCTGACCATCGGCACGCTCGACGGCGCCAATGTCGAGATCAAGGAATGCGTCGGCGACGACAACATCTTCATCTTCGGCCTGACCACCGATGAGGTCGCCGAGCGGCGCAACAATGGTTACGATCCGCGCGCCGTAATCGAGGGATCGCCTGAATTGGCGCAGGCGCTTGCCGCGGTTTCGTCCGGGGTCTTTTCGCCTGACGATCCGGACCGTTATCGCGACCTGATCAACGGCCTTTACCAGAGCGACTGGTTCATGGTCGCTGCGGATTTCGATGCCTACGCCGCCACCCAGCGCGACGTCGATGCCGTCTGGCGCAACAGCCCGGACTGGTACGCCAGAGCCATCCGCAATGTCGCCCGCGTCGGCTGGTTCTCGTCCGACCGCACGATCCGCCAATATGCGAAAGACATCTGGCACGTGCCCGCCTGATGTGATTGCATGAGACCAGGAACAATGTGGCCCTAGTGGAGTGATTTGACCTTCGCATCCCTTGGAAGGTCAGGCGGCCTGCGACTGTCGAATTCAAAACTTCACTAGAAACACGCACTTGGTGCCCGAGGAGGGACACTGCCTGATGAGCAAGCCGCGCGCGACCGTTGCGACAAGCGGGCCGGACGGACTGGCGCCAGCCGGCGATGTCGCGGCGATTGTCGCCGGCACGCATGGCGACCCGTTCTCCGTGCTTGGCGTGCATGAGGCGGGGAAGGGCTTTGTCGGCCGCTGCTTCGTCCCTCATGCCGAGTCCGTCACCGCCTATACGCTGACCGGCAAGAAGGCCGGCGAGCTGTCGAGACGCGACGATCGCGGCTTCTTCGAGGGCAAACTGTCGCTGCGCAAACGCCAGCCGCTGCGCTATCACGCCAGGAACGCCGGCGGCGACTGGTGGCTGACCGATCCATATTCCTTCGGCCCCGTGCTCGGCCCGCTGGACGATTATTACATCGCCGAAGGATCGCATCTCAGGCTGTTCGACAAGCTCGGCGCTCATCTCATCGACCATGAGGGTGCATCGGGCGTACATTTTGCGGTGTGGGCGCCCAATGCAAGGCGTGTCTCGGTGGTCGGCGACTTCAACGAGTGGGACGGCCGCAGGCACACCATGCGCGACCGCCGCGATACCGGTATCTGGGAGCTGTTCATTCCCGACATCGGCGCCGGCCGCCCTTATAAATACGAGATCATCGGGCCGGATGGCGTGAGATTGCCGCTCAAGGCAGATCCGTTCGCCTTCAAATCCGAACTGCGCCCGGCTACCGCCTCGGTGACGGCGCTGCCGCCGGTGCATGAATGGGGCGACGAGGCGCACCGGAACTACTGGCGCAATGCCGACCACAGGCGCGAGGCCGTATCGATCTACGAGGTCCATGCCGGCTCATGGCGGCTTCACGACGACGGCAGCTTCCTGTCATGGGACGAACTCGCCGACCGGCTGATCCCCTATGTGGTCGAGACGGGTTTCACCCACATCGAATTCATGCCGATCTCCGAACACCCCTATGACCCGTCCTGGGGCTACCAGACGACCGGTCTCTATGCGCCGAGCGCCCGCTTTGGCGATCCGGACGGTTTTGCCCGCTTCGTCGACGGTGCCCACCGCGCCGGCATCGGCGTCATCCTTGACTGGGTGCCGGCGCATTTCCCGGTTGACGAACACGGTCTGGCAAAGTTCGACGGCACCGCACTCTACGAACATGCCGATCCGCGCAAGGGCTTCCATCCCGACTGGAACACCGCGATCTACAATTTCGGTCGTCGCGAGGTGGTCTCGTTCCTTGTCAACAATGCGCTGTTCTGGGCAGAGAAATATCACGTCGACGGTCTGCGCGTCGATGCGGTCGCCTCGATGCTTTATCTCGATTATTCGCGCAAGGCCGGTGAATGGATTCCCAACGAGAAAGGCGGGCGCGAGAACCTGGAAGCGGTCAGCTTCCTGCAACGGATGAACAAGGAGGTCTACGGCCACCATCCGGGCGTGATGACGATCGCCGAGGAATCGACCTCGTGGCCGAAAGTCTCGCAGCCGGTGCATGAAGGCGGACTGGGCTTCGGTTTCAAGTGGAACATGGGCTTCATGCACGACACTCTGGAGTATTTCTCCAAGGAGCCGATCTTCCGCAAGCATCACCACAACGACATCACCTTCGGCCTGGTCTACGCCTTCAGCGAGAATTTCGTGCTGCCGCTGTCCCATGACGAGGTGGTGCACGGCAAGGGCACGCTGCTTAACAAGATGGCCGGCGACGACTGGCAGAAATTCGCGACGCTGCGCGCCTATTACGCCTTCATGTGGGGCTATCCCGGCAAGAAGCTGTTGTTCATGGGCCAGGAGTTCGCGCAACGCCGCGAGTGGAGCGAGGCGCGCGCGCTCGACTGGAACCTGCTCGATTTCCGGCTCCACCGTGGTGTCTGGCAGACGGTGCGCGATCTCAACTATCTCTACCGCTCGCGCCCGGCGCTGCATGCCCGCGACTGCGAGCCGGAGGGCTTTTCCTGGCTGATCGTCGATGACAGCGCGAATTCGGTGTTCGCTTGGCTGCGCAGCGCGCCGGGCGGCAACCCGGTCGCCGTCATTTCCAACTTCACGCCGGTGCCGCGCGACAATTACCGCGTGCCGTTGCCGCAGACCGGAAAATGGCGCGAGATCATCAACACCGACGCCACGGACTATGGCGGTTCCGGCAAGGGCAACAGCGGCCTCGTCGAGGCTCGGGCGGAAGGAGGAGGCATTTCGGCGACGATGCTTTTGCCGCCGCTGTCGACGATCATGCTCGAATTCGTCCCGGACTGAGCTATGTCTGGAGCATCTAACCTGGGAGGATAGGAATGGCTGAAATAAAACGAACACAGCCGCTGGCACGCGACGCCATGGCTTATGTGCTGGCCGGCGGCCGTGGCAGCCGGCTCAAGGAACTGACCGACCGCCGCGCCAAGCCGGCGGTCTATTTCGGCGGCAAGACCCGCATCATCGATTTCGCGCTGTCCAATGCGCTCAATTCCGGTATCCGTCGCCTCGGCGTCGCCACCCAGTACAAGGCGCATTCGCTGATCCGCCACCTGCAGCGCGGCTGGAACTTCCTGCGGCCCGAGCGCAACGAGAGTTTCGACATCTTGCCGGCCAGCCAGCGTGTGTCGGAAACACAGTGGTATGAGGGCACCGCCGACGCCGTGTACCAGAACATCGACATCATCGAGGCCTATGGGCCGGAATACATGGTCATCCTGGCCGGCGACCACGTCTACAAGATGGATTACGAATTGATGCTGCGCCAGCATGTAGAGGCCGGCGCCGATGTCACCGTCGGCTGCCTCGAAGTGCCGCGCATGGAAGCCACCGGCTTCGGCGTCATGCATGTCGACACCAAGGACACCATCATCTCCTTCATCGAAAAGCCCGCCGATCCGCCGGGCATTCCCGACAAGCCGGATTTTGCGCTGGCCTCGATGGGCATCTATGTGTTCAAGACCAAGTTCCTGATGGAGCAATTGCGTCGCGATGCGGCGGAGCCCGGCTCCAGCCGCGACTTCGGCAAGGACATCATCCCCTACATCGTCGAACACGGAAAGGCGATCGCGCATCGCTTCGCCAAATCATGCGTGCGCTCGACCGCCGAGAACGAGGCCTATTGGCGCGACGTCGGCACGGTCGATGCCTATTGGGAAGCCAATATCGACCTGACCGACATCACGCCGGAACTCGACCTCTACGACCGCGACTGGCCGATCTGGACCTACGCCGAGTTGAAGCCGCCGGCAAAGTTCGTGCATGACGAAGATGGCCGCCGCGGGTCGGCCGTGTCGTCTCTCGTGTCGGGCGATTGCATCGTTTCGGGCGCTTCGCTGAAGCGAAGCCTGATCTTCACCGGGGCGCGCATCAATTCCTATTCGACGCTGGAGGAGGTCGTCATGCTGCCCGACGTCCATGTCGGCCGCAACGCCAGGCTGAAGCGCGTGGTCATCGATCACGGCGTCAGGGTCCCGGAGGGGCTGGTGGTCGGCGAGGATCCTGTCCTCGACGCCAAGCGTTTCCGCGTTTCGGAAAAAGGCATCTGCCTGGTCACGCAGGACATGGTCAACAGGCTGGGATCGTAGTGCATGCAGGTTCTGTCGGTGGCGCCCGAGATCTTTCCGCTGGTCAAAACCGGAGGGCTCGCCGACGTGACTGGCGCCTTGCCCGTGGCATTGGCCGGCAACGGCGTCAACATGCGCACGCTCGTCCCCGGCTATCCTCAGGTGATGGGCGCCTTCAGGAAAAAGAAGGCGGTTCAGCAATATCCATTGCTGCAGGGTGGGAAGGCTTCGGTGCATGCCGTCCAGATCGCCGGGCTCGACCTGTTTGTGCTCGACGCGCCGCATCTTTTCGACCGTCCCGGCGGCCCGTACGGCAACGCGACCGGCGCCGACTGGCCGGACAATTGGCGGCGGTTCGCGGCCTTGAGCCAGGTCGGCGGTGATATTGCTGCCGGCGCCATCTCCGGCTACCTGCCCGATATCGTCCATGCCCATGACTGGCAGTCGGCAATGACGCTCGCCTATATGCGCTACGGCAAGGCGGTCGGCACGCCGTCGATGATCACCGTCCATAACCTCGCCTTCCAGGGCCAGTTCGGCGCCGGCATCTTTGGCGAGCTTGGCCTGCCGGCGGCGGCGATGGCGCTCGACGGCGTCGAATATTATGGCGGCGTCGGCTTCCTCAAGGCCGGCCTGCAGGCCGCCTGGGCGATCACCACGGTCAGCCCGACCTATGCGCAGGAAATCCGCTTGCCCGAATTCGGCATGGGCCTCGACGGCCTGATCAACATGCGCTCCGTCGATCTCCATGGCATCGTTAACGGCATCGATACCGAGATCTGGAACCCGGAAACCGACACGCATCTGGTCTCCAACTACACGGCAAAGACGCTTAAGGCGCGAATGCCCAACAAGGCCGCGGTCGAGGACCGTTTCAGCCTCGATCGCGACGATAGCCCGATCGTCTGCGTCGTCAGCCGGCTGACCTGGCAAAAGGGCATGGACATATTGGCGGCGGCCGTCGACGGTATCGTCGCGGCAGGTGCACGGCTGGCAGTCCTTGGGTCTGGCGACGCAGGGCTCGAAGGCGCGTTGCTTGCCGCCGCAGCCCGCCATCGTGGTCGCATCGGCGTCGTCGTCGGCTATGACGAGGGGCTCTCCCACACCATGCAGGGCGGCTGCGACGCCATCATTATCCCGTCGCGCTTCGAACCTTGCGGGCTGACGCAGCTTTACGGCCTGCGCTATGGCTGCGTGCCGGTCGTCGCGCGCACCGGCGGCCTTGCCGACACGGTTATCGATGCCAACGAAGCCGCCATCTCTGCCGGCGTGGCGACCGGCTTCCAGTTTGCGCCCGCCAATGCTGGCGCCCTGCTGCACGCCATCCGCCGCCTTGTCGAAGCGCATGCCAATTCCGCGGTGTGGGCGTCGATGCAGCGGCAAGGCATGAAGGCCGACGTGTCGTGGGACAAAAGCGCCGAAAAATATGTCCAACTCTATCGCTTGCTGCTTTCGAAAAGGGCTGCCTGACTGATGATCCGCACTGTCGCCACAAAACCCTATCCCGACCAGAAGCCCGGCACCTCCGGGCTGCGCAAGAAAGTCCCGGTGTTCCAGCAGGAGCACTATGCCGAGAACTTCATCCAGTCGATCTTCGACGCGCTGGACGGGTTCGAGGGCAAGACCCTGGTGATCGGCGGCGACGGCCGCTTTTATAACCGCGAGGTCATCCAGAAGGCCATCGCCATGGCCGCGGCAAACGGCTTCGGCAAGGTGATGGTCGGGCAGGGCGGTATCTTATCCACGCCGGCCGCTTCGCATGTCATCCGCAAATACAAGACCTTCGGCGGCATCATCCTGTCCGCCAGCCACAATCCGGGTGGCCCGCATGAGGATTTCGGCATCAAATACAATGCCGGCAATGGCGGCCCGGCGCCGGAAAAGCTGACCGACGCGATCTTCGAAAAAACCAAGGCGATTTCGAGCTTCAAGATCGCCGATATCGGACCGGTCGACATCGACACGATCGGCACGGTCAAGGCAGGAGACATGACCGTCGAAATCATCGATCCGGTCGCCGACTATGCCGAACTGATGGAAAGCCTGTTCGATTTCAATGCCTTGCGGGCGCTGTTCAAATCAGGCTTCCGCATGCGCTTCGACGCCATGCATGCGGTGACCGGCCCCTACGCCAAGGAGATCCTCGAAAACCGGCTAGGCGCGCCCAACGGCACCGCTCGCAATTTTATCTCGCTGCCGGATTTCGGCGGCCACCATCCCGATCCCAATCTGGTGCATGCAAAACACCTCTACGACGAGATGATGGGGCCGGATGCGCCCGACTTTGGCGCTGCCTCCGACGGCGACGGCGACCGCAACCTGATCATCGGCAAGGGCATTTTCATAACCCCGTCGGATTCGGTGGCGATGCTCGCTGCCAATGCCCATCTGGCTCCGGGCTACAAGGCCGGGCTGAAAGGCATCGCCCGTTCAATGCCGACCAGCGGTGCTGCCGACCGGGTCGCTGAAAAGCTCGGCATCGGCATCTATGAAACGCCAACCGGCTGGAAGTTCTTCGGCAATCTGCTGGATGCCGGCATGGCGACGATCTGCGGCGAGGAGAGTGCGGGGACCGGCTCCAACCATGTCCGCGAAAAGGACGGGCTGTGGGCCGTGCTTTTGTGGCTCAACATCCTTGCCGCGCGTGGTGAAAGCGCCAGGCAGATCGTCACCGAGCATTGGGCGGCCTATGGGCGCAACTACTATTCGCGCCACGACTACGAGGAGGTCGAGACCGATCGTGCCAACGCGCTTGTCGACGAGCTGCGCGCCAAGCTCGGCTCGCTGCCTGGCACCAGCGTGCGCGGCATGACGATCGCCAGCGCCGATGATTTCGCCTATCACGATCCGGTCGATGGCTCGGTCAGCAAGAACCAGGGCATCAGGGTGTTGTTCGAAGGCGGCTCACGCGTCGTCTTCCGCCTGTCCGGCACCGGCACCTCGGGCGCGACGCTGCGGCTTTATGTCGAGCGCTACGAGCCGGACAAGAATCGCCACGATCTCGACACCCAGGAGGCGCTTGCCGATCTGATCGCGGCGGCCGACGACATTGCCGGGATTCGCAGCCATACCGGCCGCGCCAAGCCGAGCGTGATTACGTGAGCTTGGAGCGGCGCGCCTTTCCTTCTCCCCTTGTGGGGTCCGAAGGACGGGGCGAGACCCGTGGCTCGCCCCCGGGCGGTGGATCGGCGCGAAGCGCCGAGACGGACGAGGGGTGTTGGAAGGAATGCCGTCCGCGCCAAGCTGGAGCACCCCTCATCCGTCGCCTTCGGCTCCCCCTTCTCCCACAAGGGGAGAAGAGGGAGCTAACCCGGCAACGCCTCAAACTGTCTACGACCTGCTGCTGTGAGCGCGTGTGAGCCAACTCGGCGCAACCATCACCAAAGAAGGCATTCGCTTCGCCGTATGGTCCTCGTCGGCTCGGCGCATCTGGGTCTCGATTTTCGACGAGCGAGGAAGGCGCGAGATCGACCGGCTTGAACTGCAGCCCGAGGGCGACGGCGTGCATACGCTTTTTGTTGCCGGTCTCGCCGCCGGCACCCGATACGGGTTCCGCGCCGATGGCGACTACGCGCCGGAACAGGGGCTCTGGTTCGATCCCGACAACCTGCTGGCCGATCCCTATGCCGTCGAGATCGACAGGCCCTATGCCTATGACGGCCAACTCGCCGCGCGCCGGGGCGAGGGGGCCGACACGGCGCCGCTGATGCCGAAGGCCATTGCCGGCGCCTTGCCGGAACCCTTGCCCGCCTTGCCGCCTCTGTTTAGGCCCGGCGGCCTCATCTACGAGGTGCAGGTGCGCGCCTTCACAAAGCTGCATCCCGACATTCCCGAGAAGCAACGCGGCACCATTGCAGCCCTCGCTCATCCTCTTGTTGTCGAGCATCTGCAAAAACTCGGCGTCGCAGCCGTCGAGTTGATGCCGGTGACTGCATCGATCGACGAACGGCATTTGCCGCCGCTCGGGCTGGGCAACGCCTGGGGCTACAATCCCGTGACCTTCATGGCGCTGGATCCGCGATTGGCGCCTGGCGGTCTGGCCGAGTTGCGCGGAACGGTCGTCGCGCTGCGCGACGCCGGCATCGGCACCATCCTCGATCTGGTGTTCAACCACACCGGCGAAAGCGACCGGCTTGGCCCGACATTGTCGCTGCGTGGGCTCGATAACCGCGCCTACTACCGGCACGAGGCCGACGGCAGGCTGGTCAATGACACCGGAACCGGCAATACCGTCGCCTGCGACCATCCGGTCGTCCGGGAAATGGTCCTCGACACGCTTCGCCACTTTGTCCAGCACGCCGGTGTCGACGGGTTCCGCTTTGACCTGGCGCCGATCCTTGGCCGCGTCGACGGCGTTTTCGACGCCGATGCGCCGCTGCTGAACGCCATTCGCAACGACCCAGTTCTTGCCGACCGGGTGCTGGTCGCTGAGCCCTGGGACATCGGACCGGATGGCTATCAGCTCGGCAATTTTCCGCCGCCCTTCCTCGAATGGAACGACAAATACCGTGATGATATCCGCCGCTTCTGGCGCGGCGACGGCGGCATGATCGGTGCGCTGGCGACGCGGCTTGCGGGGTCGTCCGATGTCTTTGCCAAACCAGGCCAGGCAACGGTCCGCAGCATCAATTTCATCGCCGCACATGACGGGATGACACTGGCCGACATCGTTGCCTATGAACACAAGCACAACGAGGCCAATGGCGAACAGAACCGCGACGGCCACGACGACAACCTGTCCTGGAACAATGGCGTCGAGGGCCAGACCGACGACCAGTCAATCGTTACGGCCCGTTTCGATGACCAACGCGCACTGCTGGCGACGCTCTTTGCCTCGCGCGGCACGATCATGCTGACGGCCGGCGACGAATTCGGCCGCACGCAGCGCGGCAACAACAACGCCTACGCGCAGGACAATGACATCACCTGGCTCGACTGGGCCGGGCGCGACCGGGCGCTGGAGCGGTACACGGCTCTGCTCGCCAAGATGCGTCGTGCCGCGCCGGCGCTTTTGGACGCAAGCTTTCTCACCGGCGAGCCTGCGGCCGGCTCGGAAATAGCTGACGTCGTCTGGCTGAGCGAAACCGGCGTGCCGCTCGACGAAGCAGCCTGGCACGATCCTAGGCGGCATCGGCTGGTCATGGTTCTCGGCGGCGATGAGGACGGTCGCCTTGCCGTGATCATCAATGGTGACCGTCGGGCCTGCATGTTCACGCTGCCGGAACGGGCGGGTTTTCATTGGTGCCCAGCCATCGAAACGGATAGTGGCGATATCTCACGGCCGGTTTTGGGGCGAACGGTCATATTCATGATCGAAAGCAGGGCCGCGCAGGCGGGCGCAGGGGAGAGCCATGATGGGTGACAATGCCGAATGGTGGCGCGGCTGCGTCATCTACCAGATCTACCCGCGCTCCTTCCAGGACACGACAGGCGACGGTAGCGGCGATCTCCTCGGCATCACCTCGAGGCTTGCCCATGTCGCATCGCTCGGTGTCGACGCCGTTTGGCTGTCGCCTTTCTTCAAGTCGCCAATGGCCGACATGGGCTACGACGTTTCGGATTACTGCGCCGTCGATCCGATGTTCGGCACATCAGAGGATTTCGACGCGCTGATTGCCGAGGCGCACCGGCTCGGCCTGAAGGTGATCATCGACCAGGTGTTGTCGCATTCGTCGGATCGGCACCAATGGTTCGTCGAAAGCCGCATGAGCCGTGACAACCCCAAGGCCGACTGGTACGTCTGGGCAGATGCGAAGCCCGACGGCACCGCTCCCAACAACTGGCTGTCGATCTTCGGCGGCCCGGCCTGGGAATGGGACGCGACCCGCCGGCAATATTACCTGCACAATTTCCTCGCCTCGCAGCCGGACCTGAATTTCCACAATCCGCAGGTGCAGGACGCCTTGCTGGAAACGGTACGGTTCTGGCTCGAACGCGGCGTCGACGGTTTCCGGCTGGATACCGTCAACTACTACGTCCACGACCGCTGGCTGCGCAGCAACCCGCCTTTGGCGGAAAGCGTCGCCGGCACCAATACGGCAACCAGCACCTATCTCTATCAGGAACATCTGTTCGACAAGAGCCAGCCGGAAAACCTGGCTTTCCTCAGGCGCTTCCGGGCGTTGCTCGACGAGTATGAAGGCCGCGCCGCCGTCGGCGAGATTGGTGACGAAACCCGTTCGTTGCAGACACTCGCCGCCTACACCGGCGGTGGCGACAAGCTCCAAATGTCCTACACGTTCGACCTGCTTGGCGCGCAATTCTCGGCGGCGCATGTGCGCGGCTGCGTCGAGGCGTTCGAGAGTACGGTGGTCGACGGCTGGGTTTGCTGGGCATTCTCCAACCACGATGTCGTGCGCCATGTCAGCCGCTGGACAAGGCCGGGTGGCGATCCGGACAGCGTGGCGAAATTCTCGATCGTGCTGCTTTCCTGCTTGCGCGGATCGATCTGCCTTTACCAGGGCGAAGAACTCGGGCTGGAGGAGGCCGAACTGGCGTTCGAGGATTTGCGCGATCCTTTCGGCATCCGCTTCTGGCCGGGAATTAAGGGGCGGGATGGGTGCCGCACGCCGATGGTCTGGGAGGCTGGCGCCGACAATGCCGGCTTTTCAACCGGCAAGCCGTGGCTTCCGGTCCCGGCAAGCCATCGCGCCCACGCGGTCGACGTCCAGGATGGCGAGCAAACCTCCGTCCTGGCGAGCTACCGGGCGATGCTGGCCTTGCGCAAGCAGCATCCGGCGCTGGTTCGAGGCTCGATCCGGTTTCTCGATGCCGAGGGCGACGTCCTTGCCTTCATTCGCGAAGGCGGTGACGAAAAGCTGCTCTGCGTCTTCAATTTCGCCGACGAGCCGGCCGGCTGGCAATTGCCGCCGGATCTAGATGTGATAGAGCCGATAGATCTTGGCAGTACTACCGGCGTCTTGCAGGAAGGAGCTCTATCCCAGCCGCCGCTCGGCTGCTTCCTCGGCCGGATCGGCTGATCTCTATTTGATCTTATTGAACGAGTACGGAGCGCCCGCAAGTCGCGCCGACAACCCGCACGTCGGCCTCGCCGACATGCACGCCAAGCGCTGCAAGAACGTTATAAACCAGTGCATCGACAGGCGCCGTCACGCCGTTCAGAACCGTTACCACCGCCGGCTTCACCGTTCCAAGCAGGGCCGTCACGTCCAGCCCGAGGCCCAGCGCATTGACCGAGAGCGACAGCCCGCTGACCAGTGACGTGGTGAGCGATTGCGTCAGGTTCTTCGTCGAAACCGTCTTTATCGTCTTGTTGGCGATATCGGTGCTGTCGAACGTCAATGTGGTCGGATCGTTGTTGGTGATCGCAAGTGCTGAAGAACCCTTCACATCGAGCAGATTGAGGGTGAGCAGCAGGAGCTTCACCTTTACCTGTGCAATCGTGGCATCGGAGAACGATTGCGGATTGCTGAAATCGGCGAAGGCGGATGGGTTGTTGTCGGCGTCGCTGGCGGCAAGGTGCAGCGAGGCCACGCCGGGCTGCGCGGCAATCGAGACCTTGATGCTATCCGGCCGGCCCGTCGGGCAGCTGATGTCGGTCAGCTTGGCTTCCGCATAGGCCACTTCGACATGCAGGGGCAGGTTGACGGACGCCAGGCTGACGCCGCCGCCGAGATCGGAATTGCCGAGCCCGACTGTGGTGACCAGCTTGATTCGCGTCTGCGCGGTGCGCACCACGGTGCCTTTTTCCCCGACGGCCAGCCAGGGTGAATATTGCATCGGTTCACCGATGGCGATGGCGAGTGTGGTGGAGGTAAGTCCCGGAATAGTGGCGCCGAGATCGACCTCGACCTGGTTTGAGCCATTGGCCAGCGAGGCGGCGGCACCCAGCATGCCCATCGCGCTTGCGTCGACGGAAAAGCCGGGAGACTTTTGTCCGAGGCCGAGCTTGCCGATCGAGCCAAGATCGATAAGATGATTGATGGGTATCTTGACCGTGTTGGTGGCCCTGGACGCGATCGTCTGCAGCACAAGTTTGCTGGCGCTGCCCGACCCGGACGCATTGGCCATGGCGGTCGCGATCTGGCCTACCGTCGCTTTTGACGCCAGCACGTCGGAATAGCTGACACCTGTCAGTTGCAACTGTACGGCAAGGGCATCGACGAACGAAAGCACGTTGACATCGGCCGAGATCAGCGCGTTGTAGTCCATGACGCTGAGCGAGATGTTTCCGCCCAGCAGCTTACTGAGAAGCGCGTTGAGGATGCCGCCATTGACGCTGAGCAGCCTGGACCCGACCGAGAACATCGCTTGCGGGGTCACGCTGGCAATGGCTTCGGTGCCGACAACCGGAGTAGGGATGAGCGAACTGGCGAAATAGCGGGCGGGGATTTTTTGCAGAGTGACGCGAACGGCGTTGTAAGGCGTTTTACCGGCCTCGAAGCGCTTGTCGACACCAACGGAGGACACCGCTGAGTATCGGCCGCCGGTGACCGACACGACGGTCTTTCCAACCGTGGGAACGATTGTCTGACCTGGCTTTTGAACAATGATGCCGGGCATTCGGTTGTCGCTGAGCGTGGTTACTGCCGCGGCTTCCATATTGTTGATGTTCGACGCCGCGGTGATCGCCGCCAGATCGGTCATGGCCTGGGCTTCCCTGCGCTCCGTGTAGATCGAACCTTCGTCGACAGCGAAGGCCGCCAGCCCCAGCGCGAATGGCGCTATCAGCGCAGTCATGACGGCAAAGTTCGCCTTCTTGTCGCCAACGATGGAGCGAGCGATCCGCCCGATGCCCCTCAGCAAGAACTGCGACATTTCAAATGCCTCCAATCCTGATGGTAGACCTGCGCGAGATCGTGGTTTGCGGCATCGCAAGGCTGGGCAACAGGTTCCAGATCGGCAGGTTGCTGGCATCGTACTGGATCGACACGACGAACTGATTTCCGTCGGCCGTGCTGTCCGTCGCCTGATAGGTCAGCTTGCCGGAATCGACGAACGGGTATCCACTGGCATTGTTTTTGACGAAACCCGCCACCAGCGCCTGGCGCTCCGTTTGGTTCAATCCGGCAATCGCAGTGCGGGCGGCATCGGCGGCGATTTGCTGCAAGGAGTTGCTTGCACCAAAATAGATGCCATATGCAACCATTCCGAGTACGAGCAGGATAAAGATCGGCGAAAGCAGGGCGAACTCGACCGCGGAAGTTCCGGACTCATCTCCAACTTTGCGTAGATTTGTCCTTATTTGGCGCGATATTTTACGCTTTAACGTGACAGTATTACTGTCTATCTTGTTCATTGCCCTTGCCCGTTGGCCATAAAGGTCGATCTGCCGAACCCATCGAAATTTGTAACCCTTGGTTGCCTAAGAACCGATTAATACATTCCGGTAAACTGAAATGATCGGCCAGATTATTTCCAGGATCGGCGTTCTGGCCAGGAAACCCAGCCAAACTCATGGTTTCGATCATTGATTGGCGCTCGCAAAGCGACTGCCCCGGCCCCCTTACTTTGGGTGACCCCGAGAGTCTGTTGAAATAAAAAATCTCCACGTTACTGTTTGGCCACCAGCTGCCGGAAAGGGAACCGGCTGCGCGCTCGAAAGGAACCAACCAATCGGTTTCGGGGCGTCAACACTTAGAGACGTGGCCGAAGGGCGACGTCATTAGGGAGAACTCCATGCTGAAACATGTGCTGAAGGCGACGGTACTCGCCACGACCATGGTCTTGGCCGCCGGTACGTTCTACACGCCGGCTTTCGCCGAAACCGTCTACAACCGCGGAGCCGCCGCCGAAGCGGAGACGCTCGATCCGCACAAGACCTCGACGGTCTACGAAGCCGATATCATACGCGACCTGTTCCAGGGCCTCGTCATGCATGACCAGAAGACGAACCTCATTCCGGGCGCCGCCGAAAGCTGGACGGTGTCCGACGATGGCACTGTCTACACCTTCAAGCTGCGCAAGGACGGCCTCTGGTCGGATGGCAGCCCGGTGACGGCCGACGACTTCGTCTATTCGTTCCGTCGGCTGGAAGATCCGGCCACCGCTGCCGAATACGCTTCCATGCTCTATCCGGTGAAGGGTGCCGAGGAAGTCAACACCAAGAAAGGCAAGCCGGAGGATATGGGCGTCAAGGCGATTGACGCAAATACCCTCGAAGTCACGCTCAAGGCGCCAACGCCTTACTTCCTGGAGATGCTGACCCATCAGGCGACCTATCCGGTTAACAAGGCGTCCATCGAAAAGCTTGGCGCCGACTGGATCAAGGCAGGCAAGCTGGTCTCCAACGGGGCCTTTACAGCGGCGGAGTGGATTCCCAACGACCATCTCAAGCTGGTGAAGAATCCGAAATTCTGGGACGCCGCCAGCGTCAAGTTAGACGTCGTCAACTACATCCCGACCGAGGATCGCTCGTCTGCGATGAAGCGCTTCGAGGCCGGCGAATTCGACAGTTACGGTGACCTGCCGACGGAACAGCTCGCCGATCTCAAGACCAAATTCGGCGACCAGGTCCGTGTCGGGCCATATCTCGGCACCTACTATTATGCGATCAAGACCGACAAGGCGCCGTGGGACAATGTCGAACTGCGCAACGCCATCTCGATGGCGATCGATCGCGACTTTCTCGCCGAAAAAGTCTGGCAGAATTCGATGCTGCCCGGCTATTCGATGGTGCCTCCGGGCATCGAGGGCTACACGCCGGCACTGGCCAAATACGCTGACATGCCGCAGATCGACCGCGAGGATGAAGCCAAGAAAATCCTGGAGAAGCTCGGCTATACGCCCGAGCATCCGTTGAAGATGCAGATCCGCTACAACACCTCGGAAAACCACAAGAACACCGCTGTCGCCATCCAGGAACAGCTGAAGCCGCTTGGCGTCGAGGTCACGCTGCTCAACACCGATACCAAGACCCACTACTCCTTCCTTGAGCAGAAGGGCGACTATGATGTGGCGCGTGCCGCGTGGATCGCCGACTACAAGGATCCGGAAACCTTCCTTGGCATCACCCGCAAGGCCAGCGGCAACAACTATTCGAGCTACGTCAGCCCGAAATACGAAGAGGCCATGGACAAGGCCGCCGCCGCCGGCGGCAAGCCCGAAGAGCGCATGAAGGAACTCGCCAAGGCCGAGCGCATCCTCGTCGACGATGTCGGTAACATCCCGCTTCTCTACTACAGCTACCACGACATCGTTTCCTCGAAGCTGCACGGCTTCGACGACAATGTGATGGACATCCATCCGTCCCGCTTCATCAGCAAGGACTGATCCCTTAGCCAGGCCGCCGCGCAACTCGATGCGCGGCGGCGCTGGTTTGCCATCGCATCGGCCCGGGAACCGGATTCGATTTTCGACAATGTCGGTGCGAAGATTTGAAGGCTAGAGCGCAATCGTCCAGTTGGACGCGCGCTGCTCTGGATCAAGCGGGGCACCGATGCTGCGTTACGTATTTCGGCGGCTGCTGACCGCCATCCCGACGCTGTTCGTCATCGTGACCATAGCGTTCTTCCTGATACGCGTCGCGCCGGGCGGCCCGTTCAACCAGGAGCGGGGCCTGAGCCCCGAGATCAGGGCCAATCTCGAAGCCCAGTTCGGGCTCAACGACCCGCTCTGGCTGCAGTACCTCCATTATTTAGGCAATCTTCTGCGCGGCAATTTCGGCCCCAGCTACAACATGCCGGATTTCACCGTCGGCGAGTTGTTCAGGGAAGGCCTGCCTATCTCGATCCAACTCGGCGCTTCGGCGCTCGTTCTGGCGCTGCTTCTCGGCAGCGTGCTCGGCACTGTTGCCGCGCTCAACCAGAACAAGCTTGCCGACTATTCGGTGATCGCGTTGGCGACCGCCGGCAGCACCATTCCGACCTTCGTCATCGCTCCGGTGATCCAGCTTGTATTCGGATTGACCTGGAAGCTGCTGCCGATCGGCGGCTGGGGCGATGGAGCCGTCATCAATAAGGTCGGCCCGGTGCTGACGCTCGCTCTGCCGCAGATCGCCATCGTCGCTCGATTGATGCGCGGCTCGATGATCGAATCGCTGCACTCGCATCACATCCGCACCGCCCGCGCGCTTGGGTTGTCGAACTGGTCGGTCGTCGTCAAGCATGCGCTGCGCGGCGCCATCCTGCCGATCGTCTCCTTCACCGGTCCGGCGGCCGCAGCCCTTCTCACCGGCTCGATCATCGTCGAGACCATCTTCTCTATCCCGGGCATCGGCCGCCATTTTGTCGTTGCCGCACTCAATCGCGACTACACACTGGTGATGGGGACGGTGGTGGTCATCGCGCTCTTCACCATTGTCTTCAACCTGATCGTCGACGTCCTCTATGGTGTCGTTGATCCGAGGGTGCGCTATGACTGATATCGCAGTTGCAGCACCGGTCGTCGGCCGATCCCTGTGGGGGGATGCGTGGGCGCGCCTCAAGGCCAACCGCGCGGCCATGTTCAGCCTCTATTATCTTGCCTTCATCGCCGTCATCAGCGTGTTTGGACCCTCTTTCGTGCCGCACCAATACACCACCATCTATGGCGACTATGTCCGCACGCCGCCGAGCTTCTCCGCCTATCCAAAGGCCGACATGATCGAAGGCGCTCTCGACGAGGCGATCAGGCGTATGCGCGTCGACATCAAGGAGTGGCGGCAGGAGGGCAGCCGTGTGTTCGTTACCGTCAGATCGTCCAAGCCGATCGACGACCGCAACATTCGCTACCTTGATCGTTCCGATACCTTCGATGACACAAAGATCGAGAGCAAATCGCCGGACGGTCTCGAAATGGTGATGAGTGCATCGATCAAGCAGCAATATTTCCTGTTCGGCACCGACAATACCGGCCGCGATCTCCTGTCGCGAACGCTGATGGCCGGGCGCATATCGCTGGCCATCGGCCTGCTTGCCGGCATTGTGGCGGTGGTGATCGGCGTGCTCTATGGCGCCACCGCCGGCTTTGCCGGCGGCAGGGTCGACGAGGTGATGATGCGTATCGTCGACGTGCTTTATTCTTTGCCGTTCATCTTCTTCGTCATCATGCTGGTGGTGTTCTTCGGCAGGAACTTCGTGCTGATGTTCCTGGCCGTCGGCGCGGTGCTGTGGCTCGACATGGCGCGCATCGTGCGCGGACAGGCGCTATCGATCCGCCGGCAGGAATATGTCCAGGCGGCGGAGGCGATGGGCGTCGGGCAGCGCGGCATTCTGCTGCGCCATGTGATCCCCAATTTGCTCGGGCCGGTGGTGATCTACATGACGCTGCTGGTGCCGCAGGTCATCATCCTGGAGAGTTTTTTGTCGTTCCTCGGGCTCGGCGTCCAGGAGCCGATGACCAGCTGGGGCGTGCTGATTTCGGTCGGCGCCCAGAATATCGGCTCGGCCAACTGGCTGCTTTTGTTCCCGGCCTTCTTTCTCGTCTCGACATTGTTCGCGCTGAATTTCGTCGGCGATGGGCTGCGCGACGCGCTCGACCCGAGGGATCGTTGAGATGGCTGCTTCCGAAACCATTCTCAGCGTCAAGGATCTTCGCGTCCGCTTCCGCACGCTCGACGGCGTGGTGGAGGCGGTGAAGGGCATCAATATCCATGTTAAATCAGGCGAGACGGTAGCCGTCGTCGGCGAATCCGGCTCCGGCAAGAGCCAGACGATGATGGCGGCGATGAGCCTGCTGGCCTCGAACGGCGAAGCCACCGGGAGCGTCGACTACCGCGGCCGCAATCTTTTGACCCTGAGCAAGCCCGAGCTCAACAAGATCCGCGGCCGCAAGATCAGCATGATCTTCCAGGAGCCGATGACTTCGCTCGACCCGCTCTATTCGATCGGTAGCCAGTTGATCGAACCGATCCGCAAGCATCGCGGGCTTGGCGCCGCCGAGGCGCGCGAAGAGGCGCTCAAGCTGCTGCGGCTGGTCCATATTCCAGATCCGGAGCGGCGGATGAAATCCTATCCGCACGAGATGTCGGGCGGTCAGCGCCAGCGCGTCATGATTGCCATGGCGCTGGCCAACGACCCCGACATATTGATCGCCGACGAGCCGACGACGGCGCTCGACGTGACCATCCAGGCGCAGATCCTCATGCTGCTCGCCGAACTGCAGCGCAAGCTCGGCATGGCGATCGTCTTCATCACCCACGATCTCGGAATCGTCAGGCGCTTTGCCGACCGGGTCTATGTGATGCGCTATGGCGAGGTCGTCGAGGAGGGCGAGGCGGAAGCAATCTTCGTCAACCCGCAGCACGCCTACACCAAGATGTTGCTTGCCGCCGAGCCGACCGGCACCAAGGCCCCGCCGCCTCCGAATGCCCCCGTCCTGCTCGAAGGCAGGAACGTCGAAGTGACCTTCAAGATCGGCGGCGGCTTTCTTGGTGGAGAACCGCTGATATTGCGCGCTGTCGATAGCATTTCGATCCGGCTGAAGCGCAACCAGACCATCGGCATCGTCGGCGAATCCGGTTCGGGAAAGTCGACGCTCGGCCGCGCCTTGCTGCGGCTCCTGCCCAGCGACGGCATCATCCGGCTTGGCGACCGCGACATCTCCCACGCCGACCGCCAGGCGATGCGGCCGCTGCGGCGCGAATTGCAGCTGGTCTTCCAGGACCCGTTCGGCTCGCTGTCGCCGCGCATGACCGTCGGCCAGATCATCACCGAAGGGCTCCTGGTCCACGAGCCCAATCTGTCGGGCAGGCAGCGCGATCTCCGCGCCGTCGATGCCTTGCTCGAAGTCGGGCTCGACCCGAACACGCGCAACCGCTATCCGCACGAATTCTCCGGTGGTCAGCGGCAGCGCATCGCCATTGCGCGCGCCATGATACTGAAGCCGAAAGTGGTGGTGCTGGATGAGCCGACCTCGGCGCTGGACCGCTCCGTGCAGAAGCAGATCGTCGAATTGCTGCGCAAGCTGCAGGCCGACCACGAGCTGTCCTATCTGTTCATCAGCCACGATCTCGCCGTCGTGCGCGCCATGGCCGACTACATCATCGTCATGAAGCAGGGCAAGATCGTCGAAGAGGGGCCGGCGGAGGCGATCTTCAGCAATCCGCAGGCAACCTATACGCAGACACTGATGGCCGCGGCCATCGATGTGACGCGATTTCGCCTGAGCGCATAGCGCGATTGGTCAAACTGCGGCGGATGGTGGTTGTTTCGGGAACAGCTAAGCCGCTGTTTTTTCTGGTCGGAGTGGCAGGATTTGAACCTGCGACCCCATCGTCCCGAACGATGTGCGCTACCAGGCTGCGCTACACTCCGTGACCAGACCGCGGGCTTATAGCCGCCGCGTTTGGTTACTGCAAGCGCCAATGGCAGCGCTTCCGTCGCATTTCTTTCGCTTTAGCCGCTACGTCATACAGGTTTCAGTTTCCTGTCGCACAAACACGGCTTAAAGGGGCTTCTAGGCAACCGTCCACTTGCCTCGAAGCATCTGATTCAGCCGCCTGGAGTTGCAGCCTTGTCGATGAAGATCGTTAGCGATGTCAAACCAAACACTTTTGAGTTCGAAACCTCGGCGTTGATCAAGCCATCCGGGTTTCGCGAATATGATGCGCGCTGGTGGTTTGGCCATCCCGGTTCGAACGAGCCGCCGGAGCTCAATCTGATCGGCGTCCAGGCGCTCGGCATGGGGCTCGGCACGCTGATCTGCCGTCTGGGTGCCGGACCCGACATCGTCACCGGTCACGATTTCCGCTCTTATTCGCTTGCCATCAAGCTGGCGCTGGTTTCCGGGCTGATGGCCGCCGGCGCGCGGGTCAAGGATGTCGGGCTGGCCTTGTCGCCGATGGCCTATTTCGCCCAATTCGCGCTCGACACGCCGTCCGTCGCCATGGTCACCGCCTCGCATAACGAGAACGGCTGGACCGGCGTCAAGATGGGCGCGGCGCGCCCGCTGACTTTTGGTCCGGAGGAGATGAGCGCGCTGAAGGCGATCGTGCTCTCAGGCGATTTCGACCTTGTCGGTGGCGGCTCCTATGACTTCGTTGCGGATTTCCGCAAAACCTACCTCGACGATCTGACAGCGGGAAAGCGTATCTCGAGGAAGCTCAAGGTGGTGGCCGCCTGCGGCAACGGCACCGCCGGGGCTTTCGCTCCCGAGGCACTGGAAAGGATCGGCTGCGAGGTGATTCCGCTCGACGTCGCGCTCGATCATACGTTTCCCAATTACAATCCCAACCCCGAAGACATGAAGATGCTGCACGCCATTCGCGACAAGGTGCTGGAAACCGGCGCCGATGTCGGGCTCGGCTTCGACGGCGACGGCGACCGCTGCGGCGTGGTCGACAATGAAGGCAACGAGATCTTCGCCGACAAGGTCGGCGTCATGCTCGCGCGCGACATCTCACACCTCTATCCCGGCTCGACTTTCGTCGTCGACGTCAAGTCGACCGGCTTGTTCATGACCGACAAGGTGTTGCGGGGAAATGGCGCGGTCACCGACTATTGGAAAACCGGTCATTCCTATATCAAACGGCGCGTCGCCGAGCTCGGCGCTGTCGCCGGTTTTGAGAAATCGGGCCACTTCTTCTTCAATCCGCCGATTGGCCGCGGTTATGACGATGGCCTGGTCACGGCCATCGCCATCTGCCAGATGCTGGATCGCAGCCCGCAAAGCAGCATGGCCGATCTCTACCGCGATCTGCCGCTGACCTTCGGCACGCCGACCATGTCGCCACACTGCGCCGACGAGCTCAAATACGGCGTCGTCGAGCGGGTCGTAGGCGATGTTCGCAAGATGAAGGACGAGGGCGCGGTCTTCGCCGGCCAGAAGATCGCCGAGCTGATCACCGTCAACGGCGTCAGGGTCGTGGCGGAGGATGGTACCTGGGGGCTGGTGCGGGCATCATCGAACAAGCCGGAGCTTGTGGTGGTGGTCGAAAGCCCGGTATCGTCCGAGCGGCGTCGCCAGATGTTCGAAGCCGTCGACGCGGTGCTGCGCCGCAGCCCGGAAGTCGGCGCCTACAATCAGACCTTTTGAGCGGGACTTATTTTCATGACCGAACGGATCGTCAGTTTTGTGATGAGCGGCGGCATCGGCTCGCGGCTGTGGCCGCTGTCGCGCGAGGACAATCCCAAGCAGTTCCATGATTTCTCCGGCGACGGCTCGATGCTGGCCAAGACGCTACGCCGGCTGACTGCGCGGCCGGAAGGCGAAACGCCGGTTTTCCTGATTGCCTCGGAAAGGCACGCCGACCGCGTTCATGCCGACATTGCCGGCCACGAGCTTTCCGGCGGCGGCCCGCTGTTCGAGCCGACCGGACGCAACACTGCCGCGGCCGTCGCTTTGGCAAGCCTGCGCACTTTGTCCGAATTCGGCGACAGCCTGGTGCTGGTGGTGCCGTCCGACCATGAGATCGCGACCGCGCAGCAATTCTGGCGGAGCGTCGAGGCCGGCACGGCGGCGGCGCGCGAAGGCAGGCTGGTGGTGTTCGGCATCAAGCCCACCCAACCGGAGACCGGGTATGGCTACATCGAGGTGGCCGGCGAGCGCGATGGCATCTGCGATGTCTCGCGTTTCGTCGAAAAACCCGATCTCGCCACCGCGCAGAGCTATCTTGAGGCCGGCAATTTCTACTGGAACACCGGCATCTTCCTGTTTCGCGCCAGTGCCATGCGCGACGCGTTCATGGCTTTCCAGCCAGACATCTGGAGCGCCACAGAGGCTGCCTACCAGGCTGCGACATCGGATCTTTCCGGCCTCTACATGCCTCTGGAGCTCTATGCCGCCATCCCTTCGACATCGATCGACTATGCGATCATGGAGCGCGCCAGCGGCATCGCCATGGTGCCGGCCGGCTTTCGCTGGAACGATCTCGGTTCCTGGCAATCGCTGCTCGATGTCGGGCCGTCCGACAAGCAGGGCAACGTCATTGTCGGCGACGTCGTCGCCATCGATTGCGAGAACTCCTATATCCGCAGCGACG
>NZ_JAMYKY010000026.1:0-81627 GCF_040317695.1 Mesorhizobium sp. M1403
CCCGACCCCGGGGGGCCGGCCTTCCACCGGTTTTGCGGCTGGGGGGGAAACAACGGGCGGGGGTGCGGGCTTGGGCGGGGTTCCGGGGGGGCGGCCCTCCCCCTTTGAGGGGAGGGTGGACAGCCGCCGAAGGCGGATGGACGGGTGGGGTAGCCTCAACTGCCTCGACCTTTGCCTGAACGATGGAGCGCGTCGCCGAGGACCCCTCCCGGCCCTGCGGGCCATCCTCCCCTCAAGGGGGAGGGATGGCGCCTTACTTCACCAATCCCTTTTCCTTGTAATACCTCTCGGCGCCTGGATGCAGCGGCACCGGCATGCCGTCGAGCGCCTTGGCCGGGTCGATCGCCTTGGCGGCGGCATGGGCAGCGGTGAGCTGGTCGAGATGCTCGAACAGCAGCTTGGTCATCTGGTAGGCGGTCTCGTCGGAGACATCGGCGCTGGTGATCAGGAAATTACCGACGGCGGCGGTCGCGACATCATCGGTCTGGCCCTCATAGGTGCCTTTCGGGATGACCACGGAAAGATAGGGCGAGCCGATCTTGGCGACGTCCTCCGCCGGCACGGCAACGATGTTGACCGGGACCGAGGTGGCGAGGTCGCGGATCGAGGCAACGCCCAGGCCAGCCGATTGCAGCGTGGCGTCGAGCTGGCGGTTCTTGATCAGCTCCACCGATTCGGCGAAGGGCAGATATTCGATCCGCCCGAGGTCTTCGTATTTCAGCCCGGCAGCGGCGAAGATCGTGCGGGCGTTGAGCTCGGTGCCCGAGGCCGGCGCGCCGACCGACAGGCTCTTGCCCTTGAGGTCGGCGAGCGTCTTGATGCCGGACTCCTTGCTGGCGACGATCTGGATGTAGTTGGGATAGATGGCGGCAATGCCGCGCAGCTTGTCGAGCTTGCCTGGGAAGCCGGCTTCGGTATTGCCCTCGGCGGCCAGCTTGACGGAATCGCCAAGCGCGAAAGCGATCTCGCCCTTGCCCTGCTGCAAGAGATTGAGGTTTTCGACCGACGCTTTCGTCGCCTGCACCTGGGTGCGCGCGCCTTCTATGCCCTTGCTATAGATCTCCGATAGCGCGACGCCGAGCGGATAGTAGACGCCCGACGTGCCGCCGGTCAGCACGTTGATGAATTCCTGTGCCTTGACCGATACCGCGCCAAGGCCAAGCGACAGCGCCAGCGCGCCGGCTGCAACAAATTTCGTCCTGAAATTGAGCATGCGATTTCCTCCCTGAAAAACTCGCCGCCGTGCCCTCCTCTGCGGCACGAAGCGAAGCGAGTTTAGACAGCGGGCGGGAAATGCCAACCCGCAATAGCAGCGATTAGACGAACGGCTAAGCAATGCCGCAACAGGTTGGCGCTTGCGCGAGGTCGCGTCGCGGCAGAAAGATTTTTCCAGCACCTGTCGAAATCCGGCAGGGCCGCGCGACATAAGTCCGGCTCGCAACGATGCGGCCTTCGAGAAACGGGAGAAGACCATGCGATATATGCTTTTGATCTACGGAAACGAAGCGGGGATGGCAGCGGCGCCGGCAGATGCGGTGACACAGATGTCGAGCGCGTACGTCGCCTACACCGAAGCGTTGAAGAAATCCGGCGCCTGGCTCGCCGGCGACCGGCTGAAGCCGACGCAATCCGCTACCTCGGTGCGGATGGCCAATGGCAAGACCAACGTGCTCGACGGCCCCTATGCCGACACCAAGGAGCAGCTTGCCGGTTTCTATATGATCGAAGCGGAGGACGTCGACGCGGCTATTGCCTGGGCGGCGCGCTGCCCGGGTGCCAGCACCGGCACGGTAGAGGTGCGGCCGATCTGGGAACTCACCATGTGATCCCTGAACTGCCCGACACCGCACGGGCGGCGGCGGAAGCGGCCGCCCGGCAAAGCTACGGCAAGCTGGTCGCCTATCTCGCCGCACGCACGCGCGACGTGGCCGCTGCCGAGGACGCCTTGGCCGATGCCTTTGCAGCGGCGCTCGAGCGTTGGCCACAGGCGGGCGTGCCCGACAAGCCGGAAGCCTGGCTGCTGGCGGTGGCGCGCCGGCGCCGCGTCGACGCGCTCAGACGGCGGCTGACAAGCGAGGCGGGCCGCGACCACCTCAGGCTGATCGCGGAGGAGATGGAGGCACGCATGGCCGACGAAGACCTGCCGGACGAGCGGCTCAGGCTGATGTTTGCTTGCGCTCATCCGGCGATCGAGGCCGGTATCCGCGCGCCGATGATCCTGCAGACGGTTCTGGGCTTCGACGCAGCGACCATCGCCTCGGCCTTTCTTGTCTCGCCGGCCACGATGAGCCAGCGCCTGGTGCGCGCCAAGGCCCGCATCCGCGAGACCGGCATTCCGTTCCGCGTGCCGGAGCGGGCCGAACTCGGCGAGCGGCTGGGCACCGTTCTGGAAGCGATCTACGCGGCGTTTGCCGAAGGCTGGTCCGACCCCGCCGGCACCGAAGCGCAGCGGCGCAATCTCGCGACCGAAGGCATCTGGCTCGGCCGGCTGGTCGCCTCGCTGATGCCGGATGAGCCGGAAGCACTCGGCCTGCTGGCGCTGATGCTGTTCGCCGAAGCGCGGCGCGCAGCGCGGCGCAATGCGGCAGGCGACTATGTGCCGCTGGCCGAGCAGGATCTTGCACTGTGGGACGATACAATGATCGACGAAGCGGAGGCGCTGCTCGGGCGCGCGGCGGCCAAGGGCGTGGTCGGCCGCTACCAGCTCGAGGCCGCCGTGCAGTCAGCCCATGCGACAAGGCGGCTGACCGGATCTACCGACTGGGTCGCGATCAAGGAGCTCTATGACGCGCTGTCGGTGATCGCCGGCTCGCCGGTGGTGTCGATCAACCGCGCGGTGGCCATTGCCGAGGCCGAAGGTGTTTCGGCAGGATTGGGCGCCCTTGATCAACTCAGCGGCGACAAGCGGCTGTATGACTATCAACCTTACTGGGCCGCCCGCGCGGGCCTGCTGGCCAGACTCGGCAAAGTTCCGCAAGCGAGCGAGGCCTATGACCGGGCTATCGGCCTCGAACGCGATCCGGCCGTGCGCCGGTTCCTGCAGGAACGACGGGCAGGGCTCGGGCGCGCGGAAAGACACTGAGACAAGGCGGAGTGCTTAGGCCGGCCACATGTCGTGGGAAGCATTCAGCCTCTTTATCACCCGATGCTCCCGCAATTTGGCCCACAGGCGTTCGATATTCGGCCAAGTGGTCGGAACCTTCGCAACCTCCGGATGCCAGGCCACCAACATGACGAGATAGATGTCGGCCAGCGAGAGCCGTTCGCCGACCAGCCAGTCGCGGCCTTCGAGGGCGGCATCGAGAATGGCGAAGCCGCGATCCATTTCCGAGACCGCCGCCTGTTTGACGGCTTCCACGCCGCCGGGATCTGTCGTGTAGCGATGAGCGTAGAAGAACCGCAGGTCAGCCGAATAGATGACGGAGGACATGAAAAACATCCAGCGCAGGAAGTCGGCACGGTCAGGTGTGTTCGCTGCCGGCGCTAGAGCTGCTTCCGGATAGCGTTCGGCGAGCAGGATGCAGATTGCCGCCGACTCGGTCATCGAATGCCCGTCCGGCAAGACCAGGACCGGGACCTGGTTCAAGGGATTGATGTCGAGGAAGGCCTGGTTGGGTCGGCCTTTTGGAACATCGATCTGGTCGAAAGGCACTCCCGCTAAAGCAAGCGCCGCCTCGACGACAAAGCCGCCGGTATTGGCACGCGTATAGAGCTTGTACATGAAGTCCTCCACCTGCCGGTGCAGCGACGATTTGATATGGAAGTGACTCGCCGCTCAAGCGAACGACGCTCGCCACAGGTGGTTTTTCAGCAGTCCAGCGCTGTTATCTGGGTCCTCGGCGCACGCGTTGGAGCCTGCTGCCCCTTAGGTGAACTAGCACAGTACAAACCTTCGAGATTAGCTGAAACACCCCTCCACTTCGTCATCCCAGGGCGGAGCAAGGAGCGAAGCGACGCGGCGCAGACCCTGGGATCCATGCCGCAACTTCCGAGCGTCGCGACGGTGCAGAGCCTTTAGATGTCGGAAGACAGCGTGCATGCTGTCGATGTTGCAACGGCTTTCGTTTTCTGCACCGCGGTATTCGTTGGCCACGGTCACGGAATGGATCCCAGGGTCTGCGCTCCGCTTCGCGTTCGCTCCGCCCTGGGATGACGAGGTGTCCAGACTCTAAGCACCCAATCCCTCGAATAGGATCGTGGAGAGATAGCGCTCGGCGAAGGAGGGGATGACGACGACGAGGTTCTTGCCCTTGTTCTCCGGCCGCGAGCCGACGACGATCGCCGCCTGCAGGGCGGCACCCGACGAGATGCCGACCGGTACACCTTCGAGACGGGCGACGAGCCGTGCATTGGCGACCGAATCCTCGTTCGAGACCTTGACGATCTCGTCGTAGATCGTCGTGTCGAGGATTTTTGGTGCGAAGCCGGCGCCAATGCCCTGGATCTTGTGCGGGCCGGGTTGGCCGCCGGACAGTACCGGCGAGGCCTCCGGCTCGACGGCGACGACATGCACCGAGGGCTTGCGCTTCTTCAGCACCTGGCCGACGCCGGTGATGGTGCCGCCGGTTCCAATGCCGGCAACGAAGATATCGACTTCGCCATGGGTGTCGTTCCAGATTTCCTCGGCTGTGGTGCGGCGATGGATTTCCGGATTGGCCGGGTTCTCGAATTGTTGCGGAATGACGGCATCGGGCAGCGTCGCGGCCAGCTCGTCGGCCTTGGCGATGGCGCCCTTCATGCCTTTCGGCCCTTCGGTCAGCACCAGCTCGGCGCCGAGCAGCGCCAGCATTTTGCGGCGCTCGACCGACATGGTTTCCGGCATCGTCAGGATCAGCTTGTAGCCTTTGGCGGCGGCGGCAAAGGCGAGCGCGATGCCGGTATTGCCCGAGGTCGGCTCGATAAGCGTGGTCTTGCCGGGCGTAATCCTCCCAGAAGCCTCCAGTGCCTCGATCATCGACACGCCGATGCGGTCCTTGACCGAGGCGATCGGGTTGAAGAATTCGAGCTTGGCCAGCAGATTGGCGACGACACCCTTCTCCCTGGCGAATTTGTCGAGCCGCACCAACGGCGTGTCGCCGATCGTCTCGGTGATCGAATTGTAGATGCGGCCGCGGCCGGGCACGTGTGTGGGGGTGGCGGGCTTGTTCATTGATTTTCCTCCCAGAGGTCAAGCGGCAAGAGTCGGGCGGGCATAAGATAGAGCCATCCGCCGCGCAAGATAGGCTGTCGATCGAAAATATCCGAGTGAAGTTCGTGCCGAATGCCCTCGCCTTGGAAAGGCGTGACAATTCCTGGCCGGCTTGGCGAAAGAGGTCTATTGGCGGGCGGCGATAGCTGCCGCCGCCCCGATCATGAAACCGGCGGCGGTGCGGTTGAGTGCCCTCAGCGCCCGCGGCGACTTCAGGAACCAGCGCGCTTTGGCCGCGAGCGCCAGATAAGGCACCAGCACCACAAGCAGGACGACGATCGTGAGCGCGACTAGGATGCCGTAATCGGCCAGCGTGATCGTCTTCAGATCGACGATGGTCGGGGTGATGGCTAGATAGAAGATCATCGTCTTCGGATTGCCGAGCGTGACGGCGAGACCGGCTACAAAGCTGGATGCCAAGCCGCCCTTGCCTTTCTTCGCCTCCACCGTCTCGGGCGTGATGCCGTTCGTCCAGAAACGCCAGCCAAGAAAAGCGAGGTAGGCGACGCCCAGCCATTTGATGACCAGAAAGATCATGCCAAAGGTCTGTGCGACGAAAGCGAGGCCGAGCACCACGGCCGTGAGATACGTCAGGTCGCCGAGCATCAGCCCGAAGGACATGGCCAGCGACGAGCGGAAGCCGGAACCCAGCGCACGCGCAACGAGTGCGGTGACGCCGGGGCCGGGGATGGCTGCGGCGATGCCGAGGGCAGCACTATAGGCGAGGAACCCGGTGAGCGTCATGATTCGCTCTTGTCGCACAATGTGGAAGTTGGGTGAATTCCCTCGGCCCGGATTCGATTGCGCCAGCGCAGCAGGCGACACCGCCGTTCAAGAGCGGCCGTCTTCGTAGGTAACGCGCCAGATGGTGCCGTTGCCGTCCTCGGTGACGATCAGCGAGCCGTCCTTGGCCATCGCGACACCGACCGGGCGGCCCCAGACGGCGTCGTTCGAGATAACGAAGCCGGTCATGAAGTCCTCATATTCGCCGGTCGGCTTGCCATCCCTGAATTTGAGCCTCACCACCTTGTAGCCGGTCCTGGCGCCACGATTCCACGAACCATGCATGGTGACGAAGGCGTCACCCTGATAATCCGCCGGGAAGTTGTTGCCGTCGTAGAAGGCTATATTCATCGGCGCCGAATGCGCCTGCATCAGTACGTCCGGGACAGTGGCCTTGCCGGCTAGGTCGGGCCGCTCGCCCTGATGGCGCGGATCCTCGTGATTGCCGATGTAGTACCAAGGCCAACCATAGAATCCGCCGTCCTTGACTACAGTTGCAAATTCGAACGGCACATTGTCGCCGAGTTCGTCGCGCTCATTGACGACGCACCACAATGCGCCGGTGGCGGGCTGCACGGTCATGCCCGTACAGTTGCGCAGGCCGGTGGCGACAGTTCGGGGATTTTTCCCATCCGGATCGAAGGCGAGCACATCGGCACGGCCGTCCTCGGAGCCCCAGGCCGCCCCGAGCGGCTTTGATTTGGCCCAGGCGTCGAGGCCGCTATCCGGCTCCTTGCCTATGTCCTCGGCGACGTTCGAGGCGGAGCCAACCGACAGATAAAGCGTCTTGCCGTCCGGCGAGAAGGCGATGTCGCGGGTCGTGTGACCGCCCGACGGGATTTTGGCGACAATGGTTTCTGGTTTACCGGATGCCTTCAGGTCACCGTCGCGATAAGGAAAGCGGACGATGCTGTCGCTGTTTGCGACATAGACCCATTGCGGCTTGTCTCCTGGCGGATAGAAGGCGATGCCGTAGGGATAACTGAGCCCCTTGGCGAAGATCGCTTTCTCGATGGGCTTGGCGCTGCCCTCGGCGAGACGATAGACACGTATCTGGTCGGCATGGCTGTTGGCAACGAACAGGTCGCCATTCGGAGCGACGCGCACGACGCGCGGATTGACGATGCCGGATGCGATCAGTTCGGCCGAAAAGCCCGGCGGCAAATCTGGCTTGGCCCTTTCGGGCCGTTCCGCCACGCCGGCGCCGTTCGACGCGGATTGGGCGGGATCGGCTGGCGGCATGTCTTGCGGCCCGATCAGGCGGCGGGTGCCAGGCCTGTCGGCGTGCCAATCGCCAAAAGCGGCTTCGCCTTTGAGCACCTTCTGATCCGCCTGCTGGGCGGCTGCCGGTGTCGCAACAAGGAGAGCAGCGGCAATGGCCGCAAAGCCGCCAGATCGGATCATCAACGTCCTCCGGGATTCGCCTCGAAAAGGGCAAACAGGATGAGGCATTGGTCGTTCCAAGCGGCCGTCCAGCACACGAGGATTTGAAGCCGAACCCCGATTCACTTGCCGGCGGCGTAGAAATCGTCGTCGAGGCGCTTTTCCAGCGCGACCAGATCGGCCGGCAGCGGCAAGCCCATGGCCCGCATCTCTTGCAGCTTCTCGCGCAACTGCTCTTGCACCTCGTGCTGATCCTCTGGCTGGTTGATCATTTCTTCGAGCAGCAGGCTGATCTGGGCCTTGAACGATTCCAGCGCCATTCTTTTTCTCCTTGCGGCAGGCCGCGGCGGCTCCTAGCGCAGCATGCGCGAAATCAGCTGCGCGGTATAGTCGACCATCGGTACTATGCGCGCATAATTCAGCCGCGTCGGCCCGATGACGCCGAGCGCACCGACGACGCGGGCGTCCTTGTCGCGATAGGGTGCCACCACCAGTGATGAGCCCGACAGAGAAAACAGCTTGTTTTCCGAACCGATGAAGATGCGCACGCCCGGGCCCTCCTCGGCGAGGTCGAGGAGCTGGATCAGTCCGTCCTGGGTTTCGAGATCCTCGAAGAGATGCCGCAGCAATTCGATGTCGGCCTGGGCAGTGACGTTTTCCAGGAGATTGGCGCGGCCGCGCACGATAAGCCGCCCAGGCACCCCGCTTTCGGCGCCTGCCCAGACCGCCAGGCCCTTCTCGACCAGATCCTGTGAAAGCGTATCGAGGGCTGCCCTGGTCTCTTCCTTGATGCGGGCGATCTCGACCCGCGCTTCGGCCAGGGTGCGGCCGCGAATATGGGCGTTGAGGAAATTGGAGGCTTCGTGCAATTGCGAGACGGTGATGCCGGCGGGCAGATCGACGACGCGATTTTCGACGTCGCCGTTCTGCGAGACCAGCACGGCCAACGCCTTGGTCGGCTCGAGCTGGATGAATTCGATGTGCTTCAGCGCCACCTCGTTCTTGGCGGCGAGCACGAGGCCGGCGCCGCGCGACATGCCGGACAGCATCTGGCTGGCCTCGGTCAGCATATGCTCCAGCGTCGCGCCCGAGCCGGAGGCGCGCACCTGCGCCTCGATGGTGCGGCGCTCCTCGTCGGAGAGGTCACCGAGTTCCATGAACGCATCGACGAAGAAGCGCAGGCCAGCCTGGGTCGGCAGACGGCCGGCCGAAATATGCGGCGCATAGATCAGGCCGAGATGCTCGAGGTCGCTCATCACGTTGCGGATGGTGGCCGGCGATAGCGACGACGGCAGGATGCGCGACAGGCTGCGCGAGCCGACCGGCTCGCCATCCCTCAGATAAGAATCGACGATGCGCCGGAAGATGTCGCGCGAACGCATGTCGAGCGATTGAAGCGCGGGCGATTGCAGCGCGTGCGACGGGAGCACGTGCGATTGCGAACCGGGATCGACTGCCTTGGTCATTTCGAGCCAAAAACCTCCGGCCCGAAGATATAGACTTCCGCGGCGTCGGCGCAACCGGTCCATTTTCCTTTGCGCCTCACGCCCCGTGCGGCTACAAGCCGGCCAAGATCCCGAAGAAAGAAAGAAGCCTGAATGCGCCCTTCCAAACGCCAGTTCGACGAAATGCGCCCCATCTCCTTCGAGCGCGGCGTCTCCAAGCATGCGGAAGGCTCGTGCCTGGTGAAGTTCGGCGACACGCATGTGCTGTGCACGGCCAGCCTGGAGGAAAAGGTGCCGGGTTGGATGCGCAACTCCGGTAAGGGCTGGGTGACGGCGGAATACGGCATGCTGCCGCGTTCGACCGGCGAGCGCATGCGCCGCGAGGCTTCGGCCGGCAAACAAGGCGGCCGCACGCTGGAGATCCAGCGGCTGATCGGCCGCTCCCTGCGCGCCGTGGTCGATCTGCAGGCGCTCGGCGAGCAGCAGATCACCGTCGACTGTGATGTGATCCAGGCCGATGGCGGCACGCGCACCGCTTCGATCACCGGCGGCTGGGTGGCGCTTTACGATTGCCTGCGCTGGATGGAAGCCCGCCAAATGGCGAGCCTGGGCAAGGTGCTGAAGGATCACGTTGCGGCGATCTCCTGCGGCATCCATGATGGTCAGCCGGTCATCGACCTTGACTATATCGAGGATTCCTCGGCCGGAACCGACGCCAATTTCGTCATGACCGGCAAGGGCGGCATCGTCGAGATCCAGGGCACGGCCGAGGGCGAGCCGTTCTCGGAAGAGCAGTTCGCGGCCTTGATGGGGCTGGCCAAGAAGGGCATTCAGCGCCTGGTCAGCCTGCAGCAGATGGCGGTGGACTGATCTTCAGTTTATGACGATGAGGATTGATAATCCTGTGACCCCTTCCGCAATCCTGGAATCAGCACTCTACGTGACGGATCTTGCTGCCGCGGAACAGTTCTATTCGGGCGTCCTCGGGCTCGATCCGCTCGGCAGGGTCGACGGCAGGCATCTCTTCTTCCGCTGCGGCGACGGCGTGCTGCTTATCTTCAATGCCGAGGCGACCAAAGTGCCGCCGGCGTCCGATGCCAGGCTGCCGGTGCCGCCGCATGGCGCGGTCGGCGAGGGCCATCTCTGTTTCGCCGCAAGCGCCGACGAGATCGTGCGCTGGAAAGCGCACCTGGAAGCAAAGAGCATCGCCATCGAAAGCGAGTTCGAGTGGCCGCAAGGCGGCCGCTCGATCTATATTCGCGACCCCTCGGGCAATTCGATCGAATTCGCCGAGCCAAGAATTTGGGGCATCTGATGCATTCGCCAACTGTTCATTCGCTTGATGGGCATAAGATCGTCGTCGCAAGCCACAATGCCGGCAAATTGCGCGAATTCGCCGATCTGATGGCGCCGTTCGGCATAGAAGCGAAGTCGGCCAAGGAGTACGGCCTGCCGGAACCGGACGAGACCGGCACCACTTTCGAGGAGAACGCCCTCATAAAAGCCTTGGCCGCTGCCAAGGCCACTGGATTGCCGGCGCTGTCGGACGATTCCGGCCTATGTGTCGATGCGCTCGACGGCGCACCCGGCGTCTACACTGCCAACTGGGCCGAGACGCCGGACGGCCCCCGCGACTTCGGCATGGCCATGCAGCGCACGGAAGTGGCCTTGCAGGAAGTTGGCGCGATCGCGCCTGCTCAGCGCAAGGGCCGCTTTGTCGCGGTCATCTGCCTGGCCTTTCCCGACGGCCAAGCTGAATATTTTCGCGGCGAGGTCGAGGGTACGCTGGTATGGCCGCCGCGCGGCGAACTCGGCTTCGGCTACGACCCGGTGTTCTTGCCCAACGGGTTCGAAAAGACTTTCGGCGAGATGACCGCTGAGGAAAAACATGGCTGGAAGCCCGGCCAGCCGACAGCGTTGTCGCACCGCGCCCGCGCCTTCCAGAAATTCGCGCAAGCCCGATTGGCCGCCGCATGACTATGCTGCTCGACCGCAGCCCGGGTTTCGGCGTCTACATCCACTGGCCGTTCTGCGCGGCCAAGTGCCCCTATTGCGACTTCAACAGCCATGTCCGCCACCAGCCGGTCGACCAGGAGCGTTTTGCGCGCGCCTTCGAGGCCGAGCTGGCGACCATGCGCGGCCGCACCGGGCCGCGCGAGGTGACAAGCATCTTTCTCGGTGGCGGTACGCCGTCGCTGATGAAGCCGCAGACCGTGGCGGCGGTGCTGGATGCCGTGGCGAAGAACTGGACGGTACCAGATGGCATCGAGGTGACGCTGGAGGCCAATCCTTCCTCGGTCGAGGCCGAGCGCTTTCGCGGCTATCGCGCGGCGGGCGTTAACCGGGTGTCGCTTGGCGTGCAGGCGCTGAACGACAAGGATCTGCGCTTTCTCGGCCGTTTGCACAATGTCGATGAGGCCCTGCATGCGATCGGCCTGGCGCGCGAGATTTTCCCACGGCTGTCGTTCGACCTGATCTACGCGCGGCCGGACCAGACGCCTGAAGCGTGGCAGACGGAACTCGAGCAGGCGATCGGCCACGCCGCCGACCATCTGTCGCTGTACCAACTGACTATCGAGGAAGGCACGCCGTTCCATGCACTGCATGCAGCAAGGAAATTCATCATTCCAGACAATGATGTTGCCGCCGATCTCTATGCGTTGACGCAGGAGATCACCGCCGCGCACGGACTGCCGGCCTACGAGATTTCCAACCACGCCAGACCCGGCGCCGAAAGCCGGCACAATCTCACCTACTGGCGCTATGGCGAATATGTCGGCGTCGGTCCCGGCGCGCATGGCCGTTTCGTCGAGAGCGGGCGGCGCGTGGTGACAATCGCCGAGAAAATGCCGGAGACCTGGGCCAATCTGGTCGAGGCCAAGGGCCATGGCGTCACCGGCGGCGAGATCCTGACGCGATCGGACGAAGCCGACGAGTTCCTGCTGATGGGGCTAAGGCTGGCGGAAGGCATCGACCTTTCCCGCTACGAGGCCTTCTCAGGGCGCGGCCTGTCGACGGCACGGCTGTCGGTGCTGCAGCACGAAGGCCTGGTGGCGCCGATCGGCAATACCCGCCTGCGCGCCACGCCGGCCGGCATGATCGTGCTCGATGCGGTCGTGGCGGATCTGGCCCGGTAGTAAATCCTCGAAGGGAGTTGTAACGAGCTTATTCGGTACTAAGATCCAGATCGTGTCTTAGGGGCGAAAATGACACGAGACGAATGGAAGGCACGGTCAAGAGAGCTTGGACGAAGTGCGTCCACATTACTTGCAAATGGTCGCTATGATGTAGCTTACCATATTGCAGGGATTTCAGTTGAATGTGCGCTGAAGGCCAAGATATCTACCCTCTTTCGAGCCAACGACGTCCCCGACAAAAAGTTGGTCGAAGACTTTTATAGGGACGGCCACGATCTTGTAAAATTGGTTAGGCTGGCCCAGTTGGATGGTCACCTGAACGCTGAAGAACAGGTTCGTCCGGCATTTCGCGCAAACTGGGCGACCGTACGGGCATGGAACATCAATTCGAGGTATAAAGCCTGGTCGCAGGTAGAGGCCACGGACATGGTTCGCGCGGTAGTCCAAAGAGGTACAGGAGTGCTCTCATGGCTAAGACACCATTGGTAGACTTTGATATCGACGGCGGTCGCAACCTCGTACACGCTTTGGAAAAAGCTGGGCTTCCCATATCAATCGCGGCTTGGTTATGTTTACAAGACTCTGCTGATTGGCAGCTCTTTATTGCTACACCCGACGTTCAAACGTATGGACCCACCACGATTATCAAGTTTGTTGACAGAATAAGATCGGCCATTAACTCTCCGGTTCGGCTAGATAAGGTAACGGTTACAAACACAACAAACCATTTTATCAATAATATTCCTTTATTTAGCTACCACAGCGAAGCTCAACCCCTTCATCGTTTTCGGGGAGGGTTTTTAGGTGATGTCGATATTGAGGATGGTCTGATCTATAAGATCGATAGAACGGTGAAGGCCTCGAAAGCCGCACCTCGGCCAAATGCCGAAGCTATCCGCAAGGCGAGATCGATCGCGGCCTAGCGAAGGACGAAGTGCCCGGCTAAGCGTCGTGCTTGAAACGACGCTTGCCGCGGTCCTTCTCGGCATGCGCTTCTCCGGAGCGGGTCTGCTTGATCTCGCTCTTGTCGCGCGGGGCAGAATGCTGGTCGCCTGTGGGATGTGATGCTGCGCCATCGCGGGCGCTTTTTGTTTCGAGACGGGTGATGAAAATATCGAAGCGATTGGGCATCGTCCGGTCAGTGCTCCGTCGTGCTGTCGGTTTCGGTTACGGGCTTGCTCTCGGCCAATGGCTGGCGTGCGAGCGGTTTCCTGGCCTCGCCATCCGCGTTGCCACGCAGGCTCTTGTCGCCTGGCGCGGCGAAGCGCTTGCGGCCGGCATAATAGGGTTCGAAAACGTCCTGTATCGTCAGGCTGTCCATCCTGCTCCTCCCGAGATCAGGGTTAAAATTCGCCGGCAACGGTTTCGTTCCCTACTATGGCAAAGGCATGGCGGCCGGTTCACGTCGGGACCCCGTTTGGAACCGGGCGTTTGCAACCCAGGCTTTTGCAACCAGGCGTGAGCCGTGCCAAACAGGGTCGAACGGAGTTGTGCAGGTGACCGGCGAATTGGCCAAACGCAGTTATGTGGTCGGGCAGACCGAGATCGCCGCCCGGCCGCTCGAGCCCGCGCTCTATCTGGTGGCTACGCCGATCGGCAATCTCGCCGACATCACGCTGCGCGCGCTGGAAACGCTCGCCGCCGCAGATATCGTCGCCTGCGAGGACACGCGTGTTTCGCGCGTCCTGCTCGACCGCTACGGCATCCGCCGCCGCACCACCGCCTATCACGAGCACAATGCCGCCGAGGCCGGGCCGAAGCTGATCGCGGCACTGCTGGCCGGGCAGAGCGTAGCGCTGATCTCTGATGCCGGCACACCGCTCATCTCCGATCCCGGCTACCGGCTGGTTGGCGAGGCGCTGGAACGCGGCATTCGTGTCGTGCCGATCCCCGGACCGTCGGCGCCACTTGCCGCTCTGACGGCATCCGGCCTGCCTTCGGACGCCTTTCTGTTTGCCGGCTTCCTGCCGGTGAAGACCGGCCAGCGGCTGACGCGGCTGGAAGCGCTGAAGGCGGTGCCGGCAACGTTGATCTTCTTCGAATCGCCGCGCCGGCTGGCCGAGACGCTCAGTGCCATGGTCGAGGTGCTGGGCGGCGCCCGCAAGGCGGCGATCGGCCGCGAGCTGACCAAGACTTTCGAGGAGATGCGGACCGGCACCCTGCAGTCACTCGCCGGCCATTACGCGGCAGCCGATACGCCTAAGGGCGAAATCGTCATCTGCGTCGGCCCGGCCGATGCGGTCGCTGATGAGCCTGAAGACATCGACCGGCTGCTGCTTTCGCTGGCCGCCGAGATGCCGGCCTCCAAGGCGGCGGCGGAAGCCGCCAAGATGACGGGTGGCCAAAAACAGACGCTCTACCGACGGCTGCTCGACCTCAGGAATGCCGGAAGAGACGGGGCCGGCGGAGACGGCGATGGCTGAACGGCCAAGCGCCAGCCGGCAAAAGGCCTACCGGCGCGGCCATCACGGTGAATGGCTGGCGGCGGCGGCGCTGATGCTGAAGGGCTACCGGATTCTTGCCCGCCGCCACCGTACCAGGTTTGGCGAGATCGACCTGATCGCGCGGCGTGGCGATTTGGTGCTGATCGTCGAGGTCAAGGCACGCCGTACGCTGATCGAGGCGATGGAGGCCGTCGGCCGCGAATCGGAGCGCCGCATCGAAGGCGCGGCCGATTTCTGGCTGTCGCGCCAATCCGACTACGGAAAATTATCGGTGCGCTTCGACATGGTGGCGGTATTGCCGTGGCGCTGGCCGGTGCATGTCGAGAACGTTTTTTACGGGGGGAACTAGGTCATTCCCGAAGTGGGGTCGGTTTTGCCGCGATCTCCGGTTCAGATTCGATTGCCTGTCGTCTCGTCGATGGGAACAAGCAAGTAGCGCCATTTGCTGCCTGGATCATGTGCCGACGCTCACCTGGATTCGCTCAATCGATCGGTTTGTCGACCTGGTCTCCGCCCAGCACTGACTGGAACAAAAGCGTTCCTGCGTTGTTCTCCAACCGTCCTGATGTTCGACGGGCTGGTTCAAATGCCGATCAGGGCAGTCCTCGTGGCAGGCGTGCGAGGACAAGGGATGGCGAGGCAAATGGATCCTGACGATCTCAACCAGGAACGGATCGTCACCGTGTTCGGCGGAACTGGCTTTCTCGGGCGCAGGATCGTGACGCGGCTCCTGGAAAGGGGTTTCACGGTGCGCGCCGCATCTCGCCATCCGGCTCGCGTGGCCCTGGTCTTTTCCTCGATTACAAGGATGCCCGAAGCAGTCGAGGCGGATATATTGGATGCGTCCTCGATTGGGTCGGCCATTACCGGATCACAGGCGGTCGTGAATGCTATCAGTCTTTACGTCGAGCAGGGCGTCCAGACCTTTGAACGCGTCCATGTGAAAGCCGCGGCCGATCTCGCTGCCGTGTCGCGCAAGGTCGAGATCGATCAGTTCGTCCAGATTTCAGGGATCGGCTCCGATCCTCAATCGGATTCGAATTATATAAGGGCACGTGGGCGCGGAGAAGTTGCCGTGGGAAACGCATTTCCCGGCGCTTTCATTGTGCGTCCCGCCGTCATGACAGGACCTGACGACGCTTTCCTCACGACCATTGTGAGGCTGATACGCCTCCTGCCGGTCTATCCGCTGTTCGGCGATGGTGGCACACGGCTTCAGCCGGTCTATGTGGCCGACGTCGCGGAAGCAGTGAGCAGGCTGATCGACGGGCGAAGCCACAAGGGTTCACCCATATTCGAATTCGGTGGCCCGCGTATCTATACCTATAAGGAACTGCTTCGGGAGATCGCCCGACAGCTCGATACGCACGTAAAGCTGATGCCGGTGCCGTTTGCTGTATGGAACGCCTTGGCTGGCGTCGCGGAACTCCTCCCGGCTGCCCCCATAACGCGCAACCAGATCGATCTTATGCGTCAGGATAATGTGGCAGCAATTGACGCGCCGGGCCTGAAGGAACTCGACATCGAGCCGCGGGATATCGACGAGGTGATCCGCGTGATCGAACAGCGCCGAGGCGTAGGCTCGCGCTCGTCTCCGCCTTAGGACGGCCCCCTGATCCTGGCGGGAACCTATCGCCGCGCGACAGGTTGGTCGAGCTTGAAGCCAATTAAAGAAGGAAAAGAACTATGGCCAGATGCGATCAATGCGGGAATGACTACGACAAGGCTTTCAAAGTGACGATGGCCGAGGAGACCTACACATTCGACAGCTTCGAATGCGCGGTCCAGAAACTTGCTCCGACGTGTCCGCATTGCGGATGCCGGATCATCGGACATGGCGTCGAACAGGATGACATCATCTACTGCTGCGCACATTGCGCCGCTGAGGAAGGTGCGAGCGCGCTGACCGATCGCGCGCCTTGATGCACCTCCTTTGGCGTCTCCAGGGCGACCATTCCGAATGACTGCGCCGGCTCATCCCTATATGGCCAGTGCTGTCAGCCCGACGACGACCAGCCGAGGTCCAGACGCGCCGAGGTCAAGGCCGCCGCACCTGGACAAGTCGCTCCACAATGCCAGCCACCTCCTCTGGAATGGCCGGTATGGTGCCCGATTTCCGTGTCGACCCGAAATCGAGGCCGGCGAAAAAGAGACCTGGAACAGCGCCGACGCCATCCTCGTGGACGGGCTGGCCGGCCACATCGAGCGCGCCAGGAAGCCGGACCCATGAGAAATCGCCGGTGAAACCCGTGCACCAGATCACTGATCTGATGCCGCTCGCCGTCCAGTCGAGGGAGCGGATCGGAGGATCGGGCAAGCGCGGGGCAACCGTCTCGGCTGGATCATCCTCGGCCAGGGGCGCATCGAGGCCGGCGCGCTCAATGTACTCGTCGACCAGGCGCTTGGCATTCGCCGAAACCTCGTCGGCAAATCGCATATGGTCGTCGAGTTCGTCGCCGAAGACGAGGCTGCCATTCTCCACGCCCCTGAAGCGGCCGAGCAGCACCACGCCCTGTGCACTCAGCGATTGCAGGCTGATTGTATGGGTCGCGCCGACCAGCGCGCGGGCCTGCAGCTTGCCGGAGGGGAGGACGAGTTCCTTGCGCGGAACGTCGAGAAAACCGGACAGCGTCAGCCATTTAAGTATGTTGCCCCCGCGGTAGCGCCGCACCCAACGGCCGTTGCGGCTGGTCGCCAAAAAGACCGCACGTCCGGCCACCGCCAGATCCTCGGCGATCTGGCCGCCCGACTGGCCGCTGCCGACCACCAGCACCGCGCCATTCTCGAACTCGGCCGGGTTGCGATAAGCCGAAGAATCGACTTGGCGAACTGCCGCCGGCAAGTCCGCCGACCCTGGTGGCCGGACCTGTCGGTTCTGGTCGCCGGTGGCGATCACCACATTGCGCGCCAGAAGCACGCCACGAGCCGCCGTAGTGACGCGAAAGATCCCATCGTCTCTCGTCAGCTCTTGAACCGGAGTTTGGGTGCTTACCGGCAGGCGGTGCCGCTCGGCATAGCCTTCGAGATACGCGACAAATTCGTGGTGGGTTATCGCGCCCCAGGGCTCCGGCCCCTCGTAGGAATCACCGGGTAAGATGGAGCGAATGGTCGGCGAATTCAGTCGAAACGAATTCCATCGCTGCGTTCGCCACGTTTCGCCGATCCGGCCTCGATCGAGCACACGGTGGTCGCGGCCCTGCCGTTTCAAGAAGTAGCTGACGCCGAGCCCCGCCGGACCGGCGCCAATAACGAGGGCGTCAAGAACTTCGCTCATGCATTCCCCCTGCCAACCATACGTCCACAAGATCGTATGGCTCGGCTTCGGGCAAGAACAGAGTTCCGGCTGGGATTGCGCTATCCGCGCCGGCTCACCCCCAGATTGCCAGCCCCGCCAGGCCGACGATGCCCACGACCAGCCGCCACCAGCCGAACAGCGCATAGCCATGGCGCGAGACATAGTCGAGCAGGAAGCGCACGACGATTAGCGCGGTGACGAAGGCGGCGACGAAGCCGACGGCGATGATAGGCAGGTCGGCACTGCTCAGCACATTGCGGTTCTTGAACAGGTCGAAGGCGAAGGCGCCGACCATGGTCGGGATGGCAAGGAAGAAGGAGAATTCCGCCGCCGCCCGTTTGTCGACCCCGAGCAGCAGCGCGCCGACGATGGTCGAACCCGAGCGCGATGTGCCGGGGATCAGCGACAAGCACTGGAACAGCCCGATCTGCAGATAGAGCCTGGTCGGGAACCGCTCGACATCGTGGTAATATGGCTTCGGCTTCATGCGATCGACCAGCAGCAGGATGACGCCGCCGATGATCAGCATGATGCAGATCAGCCGCGGCGATTCGAACAGCACCGTCTTGATGAAATCATGCGCCAGCGCGCCGACGACGGCCGCCGGCAGGAACGCGATGAGAATGCCAAGGACGAAATGCCGCGTCAGCCGATCGTATGGCAGTTCGAGCAGCATCTTCCAGAGCCGGCGGAAATAGACGCTGAGGATCGCCAATATGGCGCCGAGCTGGATCAGGATCTCGAAGGCCTTGCCGGTCGAATGAAAGCCGAGGAAATGGCCGGCGAGCAGGATATGACCGGTCGAAGACACCGGAATAAACTCGGTCAGGCCCTCGAGCATGCCGAGCAGCAGCGCTTCGACGACGGTCTGGCTTTCCATGGCAACCTCGGCGTTGGAGGGAGGGCTTGAGAAAACGGCTTGCTTGTCACGGCGCGGAACTCCCCCTATAGGTCGCAGCACCCTGACAGCCCCTGAATCGGGCGGCCAAGACTTACCGGCGCAGCCGGCGATTTGCCAGTGCGCTCTATTATCGCGGGACCATGCTAACGCTTTTCCACCATCCGATGTTCGCCAGCTGCCGCTTCGTCCGCCTCGCCTTTGGCGAGTATGGCGAGGAACTGGCACTGATCGAAGAGAAGCCGTGGACGCGGCGCAAGGAGTTCCTGGCGCTGAACCCGGCCGGCACGCTGCCGATCCTGCTTGCCGAGGGCGACGTGCCGATTGTTGGCGCAGTGGTCATTGCCGAATATCTCGACGAGACGCGCGGCGTACTCAAGCGCGACAAGCGGCTATTCGCCGAAGACCCGATGGAACGCGCCGAAATCCGCCGGCTGACCGACTGGTACCTCAACAAGGCGGAAAGCGAGGTTACCCGGCATCTGGTGCGCGAGCGCGTTCTGAAGCCGGTCATGCCGGAAACAGCAGGCGGCGGCTCGCCCGATTCGGCGGCGATCCGCGCCGCCCGCGCCAATATCCGCCAGCACATGAAATACACCAACTGGCTGGCCGGCACCCGTCATTGGCTGGCCGGCAACAAGGTCACCTATGCCGATCTCGCGGCGGCGGCGGCACTGTCGGTGCTCGACTATCTCGGCGAGATCGACTGGCGCGAACACAGCGCCGCGCGCGAATGGTATACAAGGGTGAAATCACGGCCTTCGTTCCGGCCGCTTCTGTCCGACCGGGTGCGTGGCCTGTCGCCGGTGTCACATTATGCGGATCTCGATTTCTGATACGGCAAAGCTGCGCGCGCTGATCGACCGCGAGGCGCGGAACGCCGGCTTTGACGCCGTCGCCGTCACAACGCCCGATGCGATTCCGCGGGCGCCGGAACGGCTGGCCGAATTCGTTGCGGACGGCTTTCACGGCTCGATGGGCTGGATTGCCGAAACGCTCGAGCGGCGAGGCAAACCAGCGGCGCTCTGGCCAGAGGTCCGCTCGATCATCGTGCTGGCGATGAATTACGGCCCCGACCACGACCCACGCGACATCCAGACAAAGCGCGACCGCGGCGCGATCTCCGCCTATGCGCAGAACCGCGATTATCATGACGTGATGAAAGGCCGGCTGAAGGCGATCGCCGGCAAGCTCGTGGCGCGCACCGGCGGCGACGTCAAAGTGTTTGTCGACACCGCGCCGGTGATGGAAAAGCCGCTGGCCGAGGCGGCCGGCCTCGGCTGGCAAGGCAAGCACACCAACCTGGTCAGCCGCGCCCATGGTTCCTGGCTGTTCCTCGGCACTATCTTCACGACGGCCGAGCTGGTGCCGGACGCGCCTGAGGACGATCATTGCGGCTCCTGCCGCGCCTGTCTCGACGCCTGCCCGACGGACGCCTTTCCGGCGCCTTACCGGCTCGATGCGCGGCGCTGCATTTCATACCTCACCATCGAGAACAAAGGACCGATCCCACATGAGTTCCGGGAAAAGATCGGCAATCGCATCTACGGCTGCGACGACTGCCTGGCCGCCTGTCCGTGGAACAAATTCGCCCAAGCTGCCTCCGAGGCTAAGCTTGCCGCCCGCGCGGACTTGCGCGAACCGCCGCTCGCCGAGCTGCTTTGCCTGAACGACGCTGCCTTCCGCGCGCTTTTTTCGGGCTCGCCGGTCAAGCGCATCGGCCGTGACCGTTTTATCCGCAACGTGCTGATCGCGGCCGGCAATTCCCAGGACTTGTCGCTGGCCGGCGCCGTCCGCGCGCTGCTCGACGATGCCTCGCCGCTGGTTCGCGGCGCCGCGGTATGGGCGCTGTCGCGGCTAGTGCCGGGTCAGGAATTTGCCGAACGTGCCGCAGCCGCTTTGCAACTAGAAGGTGACGAGGCGGTAAGAGGCGAATGGCTTCTGGCCCTGCCAAAGCCGATCGAGGCCCATACATGACAAAAAAGCAGATTTTCATCTTCGGCGCCGGTTATTCGGGCAGGGCCTTCGCCGGCGCCAACAGGGATGCCGACACAACGATCTTCGGTACAACACGGTCGCTGGAAAAATTCGCGGCGCTGCGGCAAGCCGGTATCGTGCCGCTGCGTTTCGATGGCACGCTGACTTCCGAAATCGGCGATGCGCTTGGGAAGACAACCCATCTCGTCGTCTCGGTCGCGCCGGACGAGGCCGGCGACCCGGTGCTGGGCGCGGCACGCGAGGTGATCGTGGCCAACATGCCGGAGCTCGAATGGATCGCCTATCTCTCCACCGTCGGCGTCTATGGCGACCATGGCGGCAACTGGGTGGACGAGGCCGCCGAATGCCGGCCGTTGTCGAAGCGGTCGGTGATGCGTGTCGCAGCCGAGCAGGATTGGCTGCAACTGGGCCACGACATCCACCGGCCGGTGGCGATCCTGCGGCTTTCCGGCATTTATGGGCCGGGCCGCAACGCCCTGGTCAATCTCGAAAACGGCACCGCCCGGCGACTGGTCAAGCCGGGCCAGGTGTTCAACCGCATCCATTGCGACGATATTGCCGGCGCTCTCTGGCATCTAGCCGAAGGCGATCGCGGCGGCATCTTCAACGTCACCGACGACCTGCCGGCGCCGCCGCAGGACGTCGTCGCCTATGCCGCCAGGTTGATGGGCATCGAGCCGCCGCCCGAAATTCCGTTCGAGACCGCCCAACTTTCGCCCATGGCGCGGTCCTTCTATGGCGAGAACAAGCGTGTCGCCAACGCGGCGATCAAGGCGGCCGGCTATGGCTTTCGCTTCCCCGACTACCGCTCGGCTCTCGACGCCATGTGGGCGAGCGGCGACTGGCGCGACGGCGAGGCGCGCAGTCCGATGAAACGGTCGTGATCGATACGTTGCGCGGGGCGTGGTATGATGCGGTTCAAATCGCGGAGGGGTCCAGCTTGGGGAAGACGTTAAAGCGAGCCTTGCCGGGAAAAACACTGCTGCTGACGGCAGCACTGGCCGTCGCCGGCCTAACGCTTGCCGCGCCAACGGCGAGCGCCGAGCAACGGGCAAAAGAGCTGTTCGGCGCCAAAAAGCTGCCGGCACTCGCAGCAGCGCAATCGATCGGCTTTTATTCCAAAGGCTGTTTTTCCGGCGGCGTCGCGCTGCCCATGGACGGCCGGCACTGGGAGGTGATGCGACCGTCGCGCAACCGCCGTTGGGGCCATCCGGCAATGATCGCGCTAATCGAGAAACTATCACGCGATGCTGCAGCCGACGGCTGGCCGGGCCTGCTGATCGGCGACATCTCGCAACCGCGCGGCGGACCGATGCTTACCGGCCATGCCTCGCACCAGATCGGCCTCGACGCCGACATCTGGCTGACGCCGATGCCCGACCGCAAGCTTTCGACCGAAGAGCGCGAAAACATCAGCGCTACCTTGATGGTCGATGAAAAGACCCATCTGGTAAAGGATGGCCTGTGGACGCCGATGCACACGCGGCTGTTGAGGCGCGCCGCGAGCTATCCCGAAGTCGAGCGCATCCTGGTCAATCCAGGGATCAAGAAGAAGCTCTGCGACACGGTCAAAGGCGACCGCAGCTGGTTGCGCAAGGTCAGGCCGTTCTGGGGCCACGATTACCACTTCCACATTCGTATCGGCTGCCAGCCTGGGTCACCCGACTGCAAGGCGCAGGAAGCGACGGCGCCAGGCGATGGCTGCGACCAGGCGCTGGCCTGGTGGTTCACCGAGGAGCCGTGGCGCCCCAACAAGAATCCGGACAAGCCGAAGGCACGCGACGTGATGACGATGGCGAACCTGCCCAGGCAATGCCAGTTCGTGCTCGACGCGCCGGCTCCGGCCTCGGCGGAAGCAGTCACCTATTATGGCGACGGCGTGCCGATCGCGGCCGTACCCGCTCCCGCGGCAGAGCCTTCGCCGCCGCCGACGGTCGCAGCCGGCGCGGCAGCGCTTCCGGCCTCGGCGAACGCCTTTGTGGCGACCCCCGAGATCCGCATTCCGCTGCCGCGGCCACGACCGGGGCACTGATGCGGGCAGCGTGTTCGCTGTCTGCATCCGTGCATCTCCACTTCGAAAACCGATTTCCCTTTTTGCGGTCATGCGCTAGTCAACGAGAGAACGGCGATACGCGTCGGGAACGGACGAGAGCATGCCAGGCGTAAGCGACGACGACACTCTGTTGCGGTTTCCGATTCTGATCGGCGACATAGGCGGCACCAATGCGCGCTTCTCGATCGTGCTTGACGCGAATTCCGAAGCCGGCGAGCCGACGATCGTCCAGACCGCCAACTTCAATACGATCGACGAGGCGATCCAGTCGGCCGTGCTCGACCGCTCGTCGGTCCGGCCGAATTCAGCTGTGCTGGCGGTAGCCGGTCCTGTCGAAAGCGACGAGATCCCGCTTACCAATTGCCCATGGATCGTCAAGCCGAGACAGATGTTCGCCAGTCTCGGTCTCAGCGACGTCGTGGTGCTCAACGACTTCGAGGCGCAGGCGCTGGCCGTCGTCGCGCTCGGCGAAGAGCATATGGAAAAGATCGGCGGTGACGCGCCGGAACCGAATTCCGGGCGGGTAGTGCTCGGCCCGGGAACCGGGCTCGGCGTCGCCGGGCTGGTCTATGCGCTGCATCACTGGATACCGGTGCCCGGCGAGGGCGGCCATATGGATATCGGCCCGCGCTCGCCGCGCGATTTCCAGGTGTTTCCGCATATCGAGAAGCTCGAGGGCCGCATCTCCGGCGAACAGATCCTGTCCGGGCGCGGCCTGGTCAATGCCTACCGGGCGGTGGCCAAGGCGGACGGCAAGCCGTCGCCCTTTACCACGCCCGCCGAGATCACCGCCGCGGCGCTGGCAAAGAACGATCCGGTAGCCGAAGAGGCGCTGTCGATCTTCGTCACCTGCCTGGGGCGCACCGCCGGCGATCTCGCTCTGGTGTTCATGAGCCGCGGCGGCGTGTTTCTCACCGGCGGCATCGCGCAAAAAATCCTGCCGGCACTGCGCACCGGCAATTTCCGCGCCGCCTTCGAGGACAAGGCGCCGCATAGCGCCCTGATGCGCAGCATGCCGGTCTATGTCATCACCCATCCGCTAGCGGCGCTTTTAGGGCTGGCCGCCTATGCCAGAAATCCGTCGCTGTTCGGCGTGCAGACGGCGGGGCGGCGCTGGCGGGTCTAGGACACAAGCTGCGCCGCGACGAAGTTTCGCCGTCCCCGGCCATAGGCAAGCCGCCATTGGGGCGTTAAGAGGTTGCCGAATTGCAGCCCGGCCGAACCGAAACCACAAAGCGCTCCAACTTGACACTTCCAGCACCAACCAAAGGGAAAGTCCGTCCCAGCGAGATCGTGGCGGTGATCCGCCGCATCATCGCCGAGAACAGCCGCGACTATCGCTGGTACTATGCTCTTGCCGTGCTGTGCCTGGTGACGATCGCGGCGACGACCGCCTTCACCGCCTGGATCATGAAGGATGTCATCGACCAGATCTTCTACAAGCAGCGCGGCGACCTTATCGCGCTGATCAGCGTGTCGATTCTGGCCGCCTTCATGCTGCGCGGGCTGGCCAGCTACGGCCAGGCAGTGACGCTGGCCAAGATCGGCAACAATCTGGTGGCGCGCTATCAGCGCCGCATCTTCGACCACCTGATGAAGCTCGGCGTCAGTTTCTTCAACGACACCCGTTCGGGCCGGCTCGCCGCGCAGATCAACGAGAACGTCAACGGCATCCGCGATCTCCTGTCGATGACGCTGACATCGCTGGCACGCGATGCCGTATCGCTTGTCGCGCTGGTCGGCGTCATGATCTGGCAGGACCCGGTGCTCTCGGCGATGTCGCTGCTGATCGGGCCGCCTTTGATCTACAGTGTCACCTATCTGATGCGCCGGGTACGTCGCATCACTCGCGAATCGGTGCAGATCAACTCGCGGCTGATCGGCGCCATGCAGGAAGCGACGCAAGGCATCGCTATCGTCAAGGCCTTCACCCTGGAGGACGAGCTGTCGCGGCGCATCGGCGGCCTCGTCGCCGGCGCCGAGCAGCGGGCAAACAAGATCGCCCGCGTCTCGGAACGGCTGACGCCGATCTCCGAAATGCTGGCCGGCTTCGCCGTCGCCGGCGTCATCGCCTATTCCGGCTACCGGGCGACTGTCGGCGGCCAACCGCCGGGCGCGGTGTTTGCCTTCATCACCGCCCTGCTGCTTGCCTATGACCCCGCCAGGCGGCTGGCGCGTATGCAGGTCGGCATGGAAAAGTCGCTGGTCAATGCGCGCATGATCTACGAGCTTCTCGACCTCGAGCCGCAGCAGGGTGACGTGCCGGGAGCCGCCGAGGCGAAATTCACCTCTGGCGAAGTGCGCTTCAACAATGTGTCCTTCCGCTATGTCGAAGAGGCGCCGGTCCTGCAGGATCTGAGCTTTGTCGCCGCTGCCGGCAAGGTGACTGCCATCGTCGGAGCTTCGGGCGCCGGCAAGACGACGCTGGTTGCGCTGCTGCAGCGCTTCTACGACGTCGAGTCGGGCAGCATCGATATCGATGGCCAGGACATTTCAAAGGTCACCAAGCATTCGCTGCGCGGCTCGATCGCCTATGTATCGCAGCAGCCTTATCTGTTCGAAGGCACCATCCGCGACAACATCCGCTACGGCAGGCTGAGCGCCACCGACGCAGAGATTGAACGCGCCGCCCAACAGGCTGTGGCCGACGATTTCATTCGCCACCAGCCGCAAGGCTATGACACGCCCGTCGGCGAGAACGGCGTGACGCTGTCGGGCGGCCAGCGCCAGCGCGTATCGATTGCCCGCGCCATCGTGCGGCAGGCGCCGATCCTGCTGCTCGACGAAGCCACCTCGGCGCTCGACAACGAGGCCGAGGCCCGCGTCCAGCAGGCGCTGACCCATGTCATGGAAGGGCGCACCACCATCGTCATCGCGCACCGGCTGTCGACGGTGGTCAATGCCGACCATATCATCGTCCTGGAGCAGGGCCGGCTGGTCGAACAGGGCACGCATGCCTCGTTGATGGCCGACCCGCACAGCGTCTATGCGCGGTTCCACCGGGTGCAAGGCAGGAAAGGGCTGGGGCTTGTCGATGACGGCAAGCCAATCCAGACTGCGGCGCAACATGTCCGCGCGAAAAAGGCGGCCGGGAGACATTCATGAGTGACATACCGACCGCGAGTGAAATGGGCCTGGTGGTGGTCGGCGCGGCCGGCCGCATGGGCCAGGCGCTGATCCGCGCCATCCACACCATACCGGGCGCGCGTGTCGCCGGCGCCATCGCGCCGGCCGGATCGCCCCATATCGGCAAGGATGCCGGCGAGCTGGCCGGCGTCGGCCGGCTCGGCGTGGCGATCGGGGACGATCCGCTGCCGGTCTTCGCCAAGGCCGACGGCGTACTCGATTTCACCACCCCGGAAGCGACCGTCGAATTCGCCGGCTACGCGGCGCAGGCGCGCATCGCCCACATCATCGGCACCACCGGCTGTTCGGCCGAAGACAACGCCAGGATCGCGGCCGCCGCGCGGCACGCGACGATCGTCAAGTCAGGCAATATGAGCCTCGGCGTCAATCTGCTGGCGGTGCTGGTGGAGCAGGCGGCGCGCGCGCTCGATGCCGACGATTTCGACATCGAGATCCTGGAAATGCATCACCGGCACAAGGTCGACGCGCCGTCGGGAACGGCGCTGCTGCTCGGCGAAGCCGCCGCTAATGGGCGCGGCATCGACCTTGACGGGAACAGCGTGCGGTCGCGCGACGGTCATACCGGCGTGCGCAAGGCAGGCTCGATCGGTTTCGCCAGCTTGCGCGGCGGCTCGGTCGTCGGCGACCACAGTGTGGTGCTGGCCGGTACCGGCGAGCGCATCACGCTCGCCCACCATGCCGAGGACCGGGCGATCTTTGCCCGCGGCGCAGTCAAGGCAGCCCTGTGGGCGCGCGGCCGCAAGCCGGGCCTCTATTCGATGCGGGACGTGCTCGGCCTGACCAGTTGATCCATAAAATTTGAAGGAGCAAATATGTCGAGAACTCTCGTGCTCGTGCGCCACGGCCAGAGCGAGTGGAACCTGAAGAACCTTTTTACCGGCTGGCGCGACGTCGACCTGACCGAACTAGGCCATACCGAAGCCAAGGCGGCCGGCGCCAAGCTCAGGGCGCGCGGCATGAAATTCGACATCGCCTTCACGTCGTCGCTGATCCGGGCGCAGAAGACCTGTCAGCACATTCTAGACGCTGTCGGCCAGAGCGGGCTCGAGACCATCCGCGACCAGGCGCTGAACGAGCGCGACTATGGCGATCTCTCCGGCCTCAACAAGGATGATGCGCGCAAAAAATGGGGCGAGGACCAGGTGCATATCTGGCGCCGCTCCTACGACGTGCCGCCGCCCGGCGGTGAAAGCCTGAAAGACACCGGCGCACGCGTCTGGCCCTATTACCTGCACGATCTGCAGCCGCATGTGCTGCGCGGCGGTACCGTGCTGGTGGCGGCGCACGGCAATTCGCTGCGCGCGCTGATCATGGCGCTGGACGGCAAGTCGGGCGAGGAGATCGTCAAGCTCGAGCTCGGCACCGGTGTGCCGATCATCTACACGCTCAACGCCGATTCCACGGTAGCGTCGAAGGAAGTGCTGGAGCACTGAGCCGGAGAAGGAACGCGGCTTTCAAAAAAGCGCGTTGACACTCATCCTTTGCCCGCTTAATGAGCGCGCACCAGCCCAGATGGCGGAATTGGTAGACGCGCACGGTTCAGGTCCGTGTTCCGCAAGGAGTGGAGGTTCGAGTCCTCTTCTGGGCACCAAATTCCCGTTTCGAACTTTTGATAAGGTTCAGAAACCCCAAGAAAAAGCCCCGGTTTTGCCGGGCCTTTTTCTTGGCCGGATGTCCTAGGCTGTACGCGTCGACAGCGCACCAGGATTTTCGCTCGAGAGCTTGCGACGACAACGATCCCCTCCTTTTCAGCCGCGAGCTCGGCAGCTGCCTTTTTTGGAAAGCGTGACGTTAACGTCGAAGCTCATGTCGGCTGGGCCGTTGCCGGCACGGCACCCGCCAACAATACAGATGCCGCAATCGTCATACCACCCTGCCTCGTTTCCATATCTCCTCCCGCGAGCCGGCAAACAACGTGAATCCGCCACAGGTGATCGCAGCGAAGACGGGCAGACCATGCGGTGAACTTTCCATCGCCATGCCGGCGATGAACGGCCCCAGGAGCGCGCCGATACCCCAGGCGATGGAGAGCAACGCATAGATGCTGAGCAATTCTGCGTCCTTGTAAGCCTCGCCGAGCATGGCGACCGTAGTCGTATAGATGCCGACGAAGGCACCTCCCCACAGGAAAAGCAGGGAATAGGCAAACCACGGGTGCAAGAAGGCCAAGGGCCATGCAAGCGCCCCAAGCGCCGATATGGCCGCAAGGGCAATCAGCAGCCACCGGCGATCCATTCGGTCACCGAGCCAGCCGATGGGCAATTGCAGCAGGATCGAGCCGATAAGGAGCACGGTTAACAGGAGCGTCGCTGAATGCTCCGGCCATCCAAGGCGGATGGCGCGGATGGCATAGAGCGGCAATAGGCTGAGACCGGCCGCTTCCAATGCGGCGTTCAAGACTGAGGAAGCAACCGCCACTGGCGCTAGTTTGAGGTACCGAAACGGATTGCCGATATCCTCGCGCGCTGGCTTGGCTGCATCGGGCCTACCTACGATCAGGACCACGCAAGCGACAAGTGCTATTGCAGCGCCGACAATGAAAGCAAGAGACTCCTCACGTCCGACCAGGACCAGGATGGCAGGGCCAATTGCGGTGCCGCAGGAAAGAGCGGTCATATAGATTGCTATCATTCGTCCCCGGTTTCTCTCACCGGCAAGCTGGTTGAGCCACGTTTCGGAAACGACAAACAGCGTCTCTGACGCCGCTCCGAGAGCCGCACGCAAGGGAAACCAGACCCAAAGAAACGGTGCCAAGGGAAAAAAGACGAACAACCCGCCCGATGCTATTAGAGCTCCCTTCGCCAGCCGCACAAATCCAAGCTGCTGTGCAAGGCGGGGCAGGTAGGGGGCCGCCAGAAGTACACCGATGGCGTACATGGCACTGTTCGCCCCAATAAGGCTTTCGGAATAGCCCGCTTCCGCCAGCTCAAGTGCAATCAGCGGTGCGCTGAGGCCATAGGTCAGCCCGAAGATTGCGGCGGTCAGGATGACGACCGCTGACGTGCGCACAAGCCCGCTCATCATGCAGGCGCCCCGTCGCGCTCGGCCACATGGGCGAGCTTGCGGCCAGTGCTGAACGCGTCGGAGAGCTTGCTTCTCCAGCGCCGGTCGCTGTGCTCAACAACGCTGCGCAGGAGGCGCGTATAGTCCAGAACGAGCCCAGGGGTCCACGTCAAGGCCTCAGCCCGGCCGCGCACGAGCCGCAACAACCAGAATTGCGGGTTGCTGATGATCTTGAAGAGATCCCGCCAAACATGGCCGTTGTACGATGCGCCCTCCAGAGCCGCATCGAGTGCCTGGATAACGGTTGTCGAGCAGTTGCGGGCCGTGAGATTGTAGGTCTTGTCCTGAGAATATGCTTCCCAGAATATCCTCAGGGCTTGCGGATTGAACCTGTGGAACGTCACCTTCTGGTCCGGCTCACACCAGTCGGCCGATTCCTGTGCAAGGGACTCGTTGAACCGCCCAGCTACATCATTCTCATGTCCCGCCGAGAGAATGGCCCGGAAGTCGTCAGGGCTGTGGTCGATGTCGTCGAACGGATAGTGGCTGATGTAAAGGTCCGGTGGCATTTCCAGCGCGGAATGGCCCGTTGAGATCACGCCTTTCTTGTCGACTGCCGCGACATACCGGTCGATTAGAATCCTGCGCTCCGGGTCCTTTATCGAACCGACAGCCGTCCAGACATAGACATTGAGGACCTCGTCCGCCTTGGCCCAGACATCGCCGTTTGCGGGAATGACCGGGCGGGCCACGCGACCCTGCCAGTTTCGGGCCGCATAAAGCGGCAGGGAGGTGATCGAGCCGCCTTCCGGCAATTGCCGTAATGGCAGGGCCATCCGCACAAGTGCATAGCCGGATGTCAGCAGAAGGAGCGCAAAGCAAAATGGAACTGTCAGCTGGTGCGGGACCGGCCAGGACATCAAGATGCCGATGGCCAGGCTGATCTCGATCAGGCCGGCGATAATCCCCACCCGCCAGCGTGGGTTGTGGATCACCAAAGCGGAGCCGATCCGAAAGAGCCCGTCAACCAGGAAGGCAGTGCCGAACACGATTGCCGCGCCGATATTGTTGTCCCAGGGGACGTCGAAGACCAGAAACGCCGCGAACAGAAATGCGATGCCACGCAGCGTATCAATCCAATGCTGGCGAAGTCCGACGGATATGGCCGCGGCAATCTCGACCAGTCCCTCGACTACCAGGAATATGGCGAGCGTATCCAGCGCGACGGAGAGCGCGCCATCGCTCAGATCGAACAGGATGGCAACCCCGACAAGCATCCAGATGACGCCTGCCGCAGTCAGGAGCTGCCAGATGGGTTTCAGCGCACGCGCCCCAAGAAAAAGAAAGACCAGCCGGATCATGATGCTTTTCGGTAACTTGTGGCGCTACGGCGCCATCTGGTTGACGTTTCCGAATATTGGCCGCGGCTTCTCCGCGGTCCCGTCTTCGATCGGTTCCACAAGCTGAACCCATCAGATGTTTAATTACGGAAGCATCGCCGGTCCGTCCCTTCGATCCAGAAGCGATTGGAGGAGAGGCGCCGTTTCCTGACTGTCGCCGGTTCCTGGTCATGACTATCCGTCCGGGTTAGGCAGCGATCTGTCGTTGCGACAGCGCACGAGCGGAAGGATTTCGCCCGAGATTATTCTGGTGATCTTTTGCTGCTTGGCGTTGGTTACGACGGTCATGCACGCGCATCCGTAGCCGTGGCCGGAACCAGGCACATTGGTCTCGACGAATTGCCGCTCGTCAAAGGCCGGCACATTGTCGATGCCTTTGGGATCCGGTCGCCCCTGCATCTGGATCCACCAATCCCCGTCACTGTCGGTCAGGACGAGGTTGCCGGGTGTCGGGCTGGAGTACCAGCCACAACGGCGCTCGGCGTAGGCGGCGGCAGGCAAGGACATGATGGCCAGGCAGAAACAGGTAGCGAATAATGGGCGCATGAGAACCTTTACCTCCTTAAGTAAAGCAGGTCATGCCGCCGATAATCTGCGTTGACGCAGGTAACGAGGCGGCATGATTTTGTAGGCCTTATGGCCTCAACTTCGTGTCCACATTTTCTTCGATCAATCCGCAATGAAGCGTCACAGGCTTCCTTTGGACATCGCTTAGTGGACCGTCGATGAAATCGCAGCTGAGCAGATTGTCCGGACTCTCTTGCGTGCGGATGCAACGTTGACGTTGACCTCGGGAGGGCCGGCAAGCCAGTCGAGACGCTTCGTGTCGACCTTTGTGCCGCCGATGTGGGCGTGGCCCGCTGTGCCCGCTATCTCGACCTCTTCGTCCTGCGGCGTGAGATCGATCTGGCCGACTTCGTTGGCGTGCTTCTCGGCGCTCCGCTTCGGGTCACCGTAATAGGAGGCGAGGACAACGATCCCTTCCTTTTCAGTCGCGAGTTTGGCGGCTGCTTTTTTGGAAAGCGTGACGTTGACGTCGAAGCCGAGGTCGCCCTGGGCTGTCGCCGACACAGCACAAGCCAACAGCGCAGATGCTGCAATCGTCACTGCGGGCAGTGATCTATAGCGTTTCACAATCCACCTCCTTTAGCCCCTCACGCAATGCCGATACCCCCGCATCCTTTCGTGTCTGGCTCCGGCATCACGCTCGCCGCCGGCTTCACCGTGAAACAACATTCAGACCAACGCGCGACAGTTGAGGATCTGCTGGAGGCAGATTCAAACGCTTCAATCTGTCGGCGGTTTCCTGCTCTATGTGCAGCCCCCGGTAATATCGGTGAAGCTTCGGATAGAAGTCCTCGCCGAGACCCCGGCGCAATTGATCGAACATGACCAGCCGCACCCAAAGCTCATCGTCGTCATCCGCGCTGGCACGCATTTGTTTTTCATTGTCGAAATCGCGCGTCTTCCGCGCCAGATATCGCGCCGCCAGATCCAGCGGCGTCTTGCCGGTAGAGTCATCGCGCTCTTTCAAGCGGGACGGATGGCCAAAATGTGCCTGGGCATTGAGGGAATAGATATTGACCGTAGTTTCTACGATCTCGCCCCAGGTCCAATCCTCCTGCTGGTACATATGGCCGGTTTCATGCCAGATCGACCACGCTTGCCGCAGCTTATTCACGTCCAGCAAATCACCCATGTTGCTGCCGGGGACACCCATAAAATAGTTGCCTGCGTACATGTATATGCCGTCGTCGAAGACCTTCGCCGGTGTCACCGTGTCCTGCTGATAGTGCATGCGCAAACGGGATGCCCGATGAAGTTTGGAGGAACCGTCGAGACCGGATAGTGCATCGTACCAGCCTAGAATTTGCTCGAGGGCGTCGAGAATTTCCGCAGGGTCGTCCTGAGGCGCCCTCATATAGACTTTGCGGGTCGCGGTAATGGCAACACGCTCGCTTATCATCTCGACGAATGGCGCACCGGGCATGTCGGTGAGCATTTTACGCCAGTCTTCGAAGCTTGTTTTTCCCTTGACGTAGAGGGGGATCGAACTGCCGCCGCGCACGATTGCCACGTCGATCGGAGGCAGAGCCGCACTGAAGCCGCTGTAGGCGTAGCGGAAATGGATCAGCCCGTCGCGCTTCGCCGTGAAGTCGGTGCGCCCTTCCTTGGCAATGACCAATTGCGGGTCATCCTGGGGTCTTTCGTCATAGAAGCTGTTCATCGGGCCGATCATGATCATCAAGCCGTCGGGGGAAGGCGGCAGGCCTTCGGCCGTAACCGATACTGCCTCTCCCTTTCTCACGAACACACCGCTTGGCTGATCGTCCATCAGCTTCGTGCGTCTCAGCCTATTGGCCTCGGGTGTGGCTGCAGGCATCGGAGCGAGGCGATAGCGCTTGTTCAGATTGTCGAATTCCGACACCGCTGCCGACGCCGCTGCCGGTCGGTCGCCATTGCCGGCCGGATAAAGCAACCACTGGGCGTTATCGTCCAGGCTGGCGTCATAGACGATGATCTGAGCGTCGTCCGCACGTTCATTGGCCCTGACGTTGAGCGTCGTGCCGCTGTCATCCAGCTCGATGCCATAGCTGTTCAGATGCGGCTTGAAGCGCCATGCCTGCCCCTCAGCGGACTGCTCGTCCTTGAGGACGACACTCGTATTCCCGTTTTCGTCTTCGTCGCCCCCAGCAAGATACGTTCCGTATCGTCGAGACCGGATCTGATAGGTTGCGCCGTTCGTTTCCCCGGTCGCCCTGGTGATGGTCCACAGCTGCGCGGGACCATCCTTGGGTTTGCGAGCGGACTGACCAAGCACGATCTCGCCATGCCTGCCTTCAAAGGCGGTGAGCGCTTTGTAGGAATGCTTCGCGACGATGTAATAGTCCCCTTCGGGGATCTCAGCGGCAGCTGCGGCCGTAACAATTGCCGCCAGCAACAGCCCAGCTATCAAGTGCACTGCAGATACGATGAAGGTCTTCATCCCGGCACCGATGTGTCAATTCGCGGCCGGAACGGGACAACTCATCGGATCGCCCTGCTTGCCGCATTTCAGGTAACCCTCGAAGGCTTTGACCCGGGATTGCGCCAGGCTGTCCATGCACTGCGCGGTGAGCATCGGCATTACGCTTCCTCCGGCCGCTCCTGAAGTCTGGAAACTGCACTCGGCGTCGCGAAATTTGTCCCAATCCCGTTGAGCTTGGACAAGAAGCTTCCTGGTATCCGCATCGTCCTTCAGGCGGGCTTCGATCTGCTTGTAAAGCTCGTTGAGCTTCTTGTCGGATTTCTTGAACGCCGCATCGGCGCACGCATTCAGCGAGGCCTGATCCTTGGCGGCGTCGTAGCACTTGTCCTGGGCAAAGGCGAACGTCGGCATGGCCAGAACCACGGCGGCAGTCAGTATTGCGGTTTTCATCGATTTCCCTTTCCCGATTATCTGGTTTTCATTGGATCAGCTTTGCCACCTTCGGCGACCGTGACGCTGCCGGCCTTTCCTGAGCCGGTCAGCTTGCCGCGTTCTTTGACGGTGACTTTGCCGGAGACTTCCCCGTCAACGACAAGCAGTCCCGAGACGGAAATGTCACCGGTCAAAGAGCCGGTCACGCGCAACTGCGCCCCTGACGCGACTTCCGTCACGCCGGAGTAGTTGTTCTTGCCGCTCAGCGTCAGCTTGCCGCCGGCGACAACGAGGCCGCCGCTCATGCCGCCGGCGTCATCAAAGTCCGCTATGGTTCCATCAAATTGCCCGTCGGCTTCTGTCAGGATCAGTCTGCCCGCACCCAGATAGACATTGCCTTTACCACCAAGGTTGCGAATGACCGTATCGTTCAGGGAGTGCGCCACCCCCCAGGACTTCAGGTGGTTTCCTTTCTGATCGATGTTGAGCACACCGCCGACCATGACGCGCGAGGAATGCTCGATGCTGCCCGGCCCGGCCAGAGTAAGATACCCATCGGCCGCGATATGCGTTGTGCCGGTGTAGGTATTGGCCCCGGTCATGCGCACGTCCGCGTCCTTCTCGATCGTGAAGTCGCCGGCGCCGGAGATGATGCCGGCCAGTCCGAGCCAGCCATTGCTTCCAGCATCGCTGGTCGCGCGATTCAGCTGCACTTGATCCTCGGCAGCCGCATCTGTCGTAAAGTTGGCAGCGCTGACAAAATAGGGTGAATATGCGGTTGTTCTGTTTTCCAGATCATACATTACGGAATTGGACTGAAAGAAGGGTATGCCGACAATAACTCCATCACGTCCCTCCTCATCGCTTTGGCGATCGATAACGACATCGCTGTATTCCTTATTATTGAAACTATCTTTAAATCCCCAAATCTTAACGTCGACTACGGCAGAACGATATTCATTAAGATGAAATCCTCTTGACTGAAGCTTATTGAAAATAGATTCTGTCGTAATAAAAATGAAGGTCGACGTTCCTGTATCCAATAAAACAGGTCCGCTGAAATCAACCGATTGCTTCTTTCCCTTATTATCAAAAGAAATTGCATAGCGGTAAGACCCTTCGAACTCATTGGATGCGTTCGCGCCTGATCGCGGGAATCGTCTCTGGTAAGCCTGAAAATCCCCTTCGCCCCACGGCATCAGGGCCGTGAACTGAGATCTCAGGCTGGGGGACAAATTCAGCGTCAGGCAGGGAGCGCAGCCCGGTGTCGTCTTCTCTTTTCCAAGATTTGCATTGGCAGAGACCACATAGCCGCTTTGGGTTTGACCGCCCGGGGCAACGGTCTGGTTTCCTGGAAAGATAAAATCGGCGGCCCCAAAGATGCCGTAAAACGTCGTCGAACCACCAGGTCTGCCATTCTGCATGCTCTTGCGTGCATTAAGATCCGCATAGACCGGCGTATCGCCGTATTGGCCAACGGGCCTTGGCGTCAATTTCAGATCCTCGAGGTCGCCGAAACCCTTGGTGTAGACGTAATCCACCACCCGACCGGCGCTAAACCCGCCGTCGAAGGTTACGACCGGCTCCGAGGGGTCATCCGGATCGTAATAGGACAGGCTGTCGAACCGCACCTGTTGTACCCAATCGCCATAGGTGCCGTCTCCATAACCGTACATTTCGGGCTTGCTGCCGGGCACCGGCTTTACGCCAGGGACGCTCGAATCGATCTCAGCGTTGAACTCATCCGACCCGGTGTCGAATTCGAACAGACGAGGCTTGGCACCATTGATGCCCACCGAGATCCCGAGTTTGTGATAGATGACTTCATCACTGTCGGTTCCGTAGTCCCTGACATGTTGCAATGGAATGGGGATCGGGCCAGCAGCCTGAGCAAGGCCGGTCCGGCCCTTCTCCTGGGCCACGGCAGATACGGCAGGTGATGTGTTCGCTGCCGGAACGGGGCAGCTCGCATCGCCTTCCCTGCATTTCAGGTAACCCTCGAAATCTTTGACCCGGGATTGCGTCAGGCCGTCCATGCACTGTGCGGCGAGCGTTGGAGCCACGCTTCCTCCAGCCGCTCGCGCGGTCTGGAAACTGCACTCGGCGTCGCGAAATTTGACCCAATCGCGCTGTGCCTGAACGAGAAGCGTCCTGGTATCCGCGTCGTCGTTCAGGCGGGCTTCGATCTGCTTATAAAGCTCGTTGAGCTTCTTGTCGGATTTCCTGGAACCGGCATCGGCGCACTCGTTCGGGGCGGACTGATCCTTGGCGGCGTCGTTGCACTTGTCCTGGGCAGATGCGAAAGCCGGCATGGCCAGAACCATGGCAGTGGTCAGCATCGCGGTTTTCATCGGTTGCCCTCCGTTTAGAACTACCGGCGCGGTCGGCTGCTAGTTGGCATCGTCGTCGTCCGATCCGTCAGCGTCGCCGGTGCTGTCATCCGACGCGTCGTTGTCCGGGCTGTTGTCGCCAGCGTCGGTGCTGTTGTCGTCATCACCGCCGTCCGTTGGGTCTGCATCGTCATTCTGATCGCTCGAATCGTCCTGATCATTGGAACTGTCGGCGTCGGTCTTGTCGTCCGGGCTGTCATCGTCCCCGTCCGTTGAGTCTTGATCGTCGTTCTGATCGCTCGAAACGTCCTGATCGTCGGAACTATTGTTGTCAGTGCTGTCATCCGACGCATCGGTATCCGTACTATCGTCGTCAGTGTCTGTGCTGTCTTTGTCATCAGCATCGGGAGCGGTCGCGTTGGCGTCCGGATTGGCGTCGCCAGGCTGCGAGTCGTCCTCGCGATAGCTCGTGTCATCGAGGCCCGTCTCCATCTCGTCGTCGTACTGATCGACGATCTGCGTCCACTCCTCATGGTTATCGACGCTCGTCCATTGCGAGATATTGTTGACCGAGATGTTGGTATTGAAGTTGTTGACGGTGATGTTGGTGTTGACCTCGACGACATCTGCGGCTTCTGTTCCGCGGTTCACGCCAAACAGAAAACTGGTAGCGCTCACGGCAAGAGCGGCCCATACGAGTCGGTCGACATCGGTCGGCGTCGAAATCGGTTGATGCCGCACTGTGGCAAGCACGTCGCCCGGCCGGATGCCTTGCCGCGCGGCAACGCCATGGGGTGCAACGGCCAAGACATACACCCCGCGAAGCTTGGGCGGGATCTGGTAGCGGTGCCGAGAGGCGTGGTTGATGGGTATCAAAACCGCGTTAAGAGCCCGGGAAACATAGGGTTTCGGCAGATCATATTTGCTGGCATACGCAACATTGATCGTGTGCGGGACGGCTACACTCACAACAGCCGTCATTTTCACTGAAGTTGCCAATGCACGGGCGAACTGCATTATCAGTCTGGACTTTCGAACAGTTTGCATTTTGCACATCCTGCAGCTGATGATTGGAACCGATCTCAGAGGCCCGGCGCCCCGGAGCGCTCACCAATCATTCTCCCCCTGCGATCATCACCGTCATTCCGTAACTTCCTCGGCAAAACACTTTGCCAGATCTTGCGGCGCTCCGAGCTTCTTCGCCCAGGATACCAGTTCAGGTTTTTCCGACGGGTCGGCATAGCCGCCCCACACGTCGCGAAATTGCTTTTTTCCGTCGACCGTCTGGAAGAACATCACGCCGTCGTCGCTCACCGGCGTGGAGACGTAGGCGGCGCTCCAGTTGCCGTTCTCCATGATCGTGATGAACTTCACCCGAGCAGGCTTGACCTTGTTGTCCAACGCCGAGGCAACGAGGGGGGCATATTCCTGCTTGCGCGCCTTCGTCACATCGACCTTTACGCCGTCGCAGGCACCATTCGCGGCGAAAGCGAAGGTCAGCGTCATTCCCAACCCCATGAGGCCGATCATCACGATTTTGGCACATCGCGGGATAAGACCGTTGGATTCAAACATGAGGGCATCCTCTTCGTTCGTATTGGAGGGTCCACTAATCGGAATCGTCGTCGTCCGATGAGTTGTCATCGTCCGGTGTATCGACCTCGCAGCCGATGCCGCGGCAGCCTTGGTAGTTGCCTTGCGTATCGAAGTTCGGATTGCCTTCCTTGTCGTACTGCGGCCTGTCGTCGATGCTTTGATCCCCGTCATCAGGATCGTCGACTTTACATCCGAGCCCATGGCAGCCGATGTAACGGCCCCTGGTATCGAAGTTGGGATTGCCGTTCCTGTCGAACTGCGGCCGGTCGTCTATCTTCCGGCTCCCTTTATGGGACCGATCAACCAGGCAGCCCTTTCCGCGACAACCATCGTAGTCGTCGGTGGTACAACCGAAGATTGCCATCAAAGCAGTGGCCAAGGCCGCACAGATTACGAGTTTCATGATTCATTCCTCCGACTGGCTGGCGGCTCGGATCGTCCGCATCGGAAGGCTATCGCAGGCGGCGATCCCCGCTTTTGTCGCGAAGTCTGGCGCCAATCGGAGGAGGGCAAAGCTTCGCCGGCCATCGAACGAGAGCCAGGCTGTGGGCGATGCATTCGACGAGTTAGCCGACGGTTGCCGTAATCTCTTACGTGGGAGGGAACGCTCCCAGCGGGGGCCGCCGCATTAGCGAATGTCAATATTCCTCTCCATGCTTAGTGCCCCGTCCGCCCAAGCATGTTTCAACAATCCGCTGACGCGGCTGTGCTTCTAAAAAGTTGCATCCGATTCGGCCTGCGGCAAGGAAAAACCACAATATTGCGGCGATGAATTTTGCAAATGCTTAATAATTCGGAACCAGCGCCGGCTATCTTAGCAGATGCTGAAATATGATCGGAAGCAAGTTTGCGGAATACGCTCTTAGCTTCATTCTCTTTATCTCGCGTTATTGCAAGTAGTTTCATATGTTATTGTGAATTCTCGCCCAGCCTTGTAAAAAGGCGCGACGGCATCGCTTCTTATATGATCGCTATAATCCGAATCTATTGTGGTATTTTTTTCGAATCCAGCCAAGCCGTTGCGCAGGCCGAAAGAAACGCCGCTCAATCATTCGACTTTTTCAACGCTGCGGCGTGCCGCATAGCGGCGCAGTGGGGGGCCGCGGCCGCGTTGTGAGCATCTTCCCAGTCGGATTGTCATCGGGTAGCGTGCAGTGGCGGCACGTGAAGGCGCTGGTTGGCGAACGCACTGCTGCACCTTCAGCAGTTGCCCGTCCGAAGATGGGGCTGGTGTCACAACCCGGTGCTTGCCGCGACAGATTGTTCCCGTCCCGGTTCATTTCAGCACCGAAGCGAGGGGGGAAGAGATGCACAACCGATTTCGGCAGTGCCTGCGGCAAATGTCGCTGGCAGCGTTGACGATGCTGGCGCTAAACATCCCGGTCCACGCGGCTGATCTCGTCATTGCGATGCCGAACTGGCCGTCGGGCCAGGCCACGGCAAACATCCTCAAGGTCAGCCTGAAGGAAAATTTCGGGCTCGATGCCGACGTGCGCGAGATGGGGACGCTTATTGCCTTTGCCGGCCTCAATTCGGGTGAGGTGGATATTCATCCCGAAATCTGGCTGCCCAACCTCGACAATCTGGTGAAGAAGTATGTCGACGGGGCCGGCACGGTGGCCATCAGCCCCATTGGCGTGCCGGCCTGGCAAGGCATATGCGCGACGCGTGAAGCAGCCGACAAATTTGGAATTCGCGACGTTTCGGATCTCAGCGACCCGAAGAAAACCGCCGCGCTGGATACCGATGGCGACGGACGTGGCGAACTCTGGATAGGCGCTGAGGGTTGGTCCTCAACCGCTATCGAGCGCGTCCGCGCCAACAGCTATGGTTATGCCAAGACAATGACCTTGCTGGAGACGCCCGAGGATGCCGGAATGGCGGCTGTCGATGCCGCGGTCGCCACGGATCATCCAATGGTGTTTGCCTGCTACGCGCCGCACTACGTCTTTGAGCTGCACGACATTGTCCGGCTTACCGAGCCGCCCTTCGATCCGGCAAGGTGGAAGATCGTACTGCCGTCAGAGGACCCGCTCTGGGTCTCGAAGTCCAGTGCGCCGGTGTCATGGGATACCGCCCATTTCCATATCGCCTACGCCACCTCGCTGCGCAAAAAATATCCGAAGGTGGTGGCGTTCCTGGAACGGGTCGAGCTGAAGCCCGAGGAAATCACCAAGATGAGTTATGCGCTCCAGGTAGAGCGTCAGGATCCTTATGAATACGCCAAACAATGGGTTGCCGCACAAGGCGCCCGGGTGCACGGGTGGGCAAATCCATGACCCGAAATCTGATGACCGTGGGGCGCGCCACTCTCCAGCGGAGCTCCCTTGCAACAATTGTCGCGGCAGCGTTCGGTCTTGTCGCGGTGGCGGCGCTGGCTGCGGGAACACAGGTTTTTGACCCGAAAACCCACAAATGGGTGGACTATGATCGCACCAAGGCGCGCAAATACTATGCCGCGCATAATGAAGTGCCCGAGGCATTTCGTCCGCAGATGGTCAAGTTCCGCACCGCGGAAGTGCCGGGCACGATCATCATCGATGGCAACCAGCACTTTCTCTACCTTGTGCAGCCGGGTCAGCAGGCCATGCGCTATGGTATCGGCGTGGGCCGGGAGGGGTTTGGCTGGGCCGGCATCGTGCGCGTCGGCCGTATGGCGGAGTGGCCGACCTGGACACCTCCGGCCGAAATGGTCGCTCGCGATCCAAAGGCGGTGAAATATGCCGGAGGCATGAAGGGGGGGCCGGACAACCCGCTCGGCGCAAGGGCGCTCTACCTCTATGAGCGCGACCAGGACACGATCTACCGGATACACGGCACCCCGGAGCCCTGGACTATCGGGCTCGACGTGTCGTCGGGATGTATCCGGATGAGGAACGACGACATCGTCGATCTCGCATCCCGCGTCAAGGTCGGGGCCAAGGTCATCGTCCTCATGCAGGGGGCGGCACTTTACAAAGGCGTGTGAGGGCATTCGGAGAGGGACAAGCAATGTCGGCAAAAAATGCAGTGAGAACTTCGATTCGGGCGACAGCAATTGGATTCCTGGCTGGAGCCCTTGGCGCTTGCGTCAGCGCGCCATCGCCGCCGCCGCAGGACCAGATGTCCAGGACCAAGGTCGAGACGGCCCCGGCGGACCTTCAGCTGCTTTGCGCCAATGCGGTCGCCAAGGCCAGCGGCGTCGACAGCACGAAGATACTTCCGGTTTCATCGAGCAAGCTCGATTCCAAGACCTATCAGGTCGAACTCGATGCCGGCGGCAAGAAGACAAGCTGCCTCGTGGATACCGACGGCAATGTCAAATCCGTTGAGCCCGTCTGATCCGCTCCGGTCGACGAATTTTGCGACCGATCTGACCATTGGCGCCTTGGGCTGCGGACATGACGATGTTTGGGGCGGCTCAGCCGCGATGAGCGGTTTAGAGAACCCGGCTAACCGCGCCTGCTTCACCCCAGCCCGATCCGCTTGGCGCCTTGCCGGAACAGCGCCTCGGCGTCCGGCTCGAAGCGGAAGGTGCCGATGAAATCATCGGCGCAATAGTTCGGCAGCGTCTTGCGCAACGCGGCGGCGAAACCTTGAGCCTCGTCCAGCCGTCCCGCCAGCGCAAGGCAATGCGCGGCGATTGCCAGGATGATGGCATGGGCGTTGGGACGCGCGGCTGCTTTCAGCGCCCATTCGGCGGCTTCATCGAACTGGCCGAGCCGGACATGCGACATCGCCCTGGCGCCCAGCATGCCGAACAGCAGCGGATCGAAGGGGCTCAGATGCCTGGAATGGTCGGACGAGCCGATCGCGGCCTTCGGGTCGCCGGACTGCGAGTGGACGAAAGACAGGGCATAGTGACCAAGCGCGAAATTAGGGCTGAGGTCGACGGCGCGTTCCAGCTCAATGAGGGAGCCGTCCTGCTCGCCGCGCAGCCACAGCGCCCGCCCCATGGCCCAATGCGCGGCCGGATTGTGATCGTCGACGAGAAGGCTCTGGCCGGCTGCCTCGAAGGCCATGGCGCTCTCCTGGTCACGGTCGCCCCAGCGCTGGAATGCGTTTTGCCAATGGGTGAAGGAGAGCCCGGCATAGGCGCGGGCGAAGGTAGGATCGAGCTTCAAGGCCATGTCGAAGAAATGCCGGGCCTGCTCGTTTTCCGCGCGGGTGAAGCGGTACATGTGCCACAGGCCGCGGTGATAGGCCTCCCAGGCATTCAGCGAATTGGGCGCCTTCAGCATGGCGCGGTTACGCTCGACCGTTTCGATCTCGGCCGAAATCGACGAGACGATGCTGTTGCCGATATCATCGAGCACGGCAAAGATGTCGTCCGGCTTGCGCTCGAACGTCTCGGCCCAGACTATCCTGGCGGTGCGCACTTCGACCAGCTCGACCGCAACGGTGACGCGGCCCGCCTGGCAGCGCACCGTGCCCGTGGCGACATAGTCGACGTTGAGCCGCCGCCCGGCATCTTCGGGCGCGATGTTTTTCTCCGCCAAGGCAAACACCGAGCCGCGCGCGATGACGAAGAAATCCCTGAGCTTGGCCAGGCGGGTGATGATGTCGTGGGTCAGGCCGTCGGCAACCCCTCCGCGAGGGCCACCAGGAACGCCGCCGATGCCGGCCTGTTCAATAAACGGCATCACCGCAAGCGAAGCCTTGCGCGACGTTGCGGCATTGGGATCGGCAAGCATGATAGGGGATACCGAGAGCGGAACGGCCGGCTGCACCCATGATGACGCGCCGTGCTGACAGCGGATTGCCCGCCATGCGTCGCGAACGGGTCCGAAATCCAGGTCTTCGGACTGGAAGTGCCGTGCGGCGGCCGCAATATGCTCCTCGGCCGCGCCGAACTGGCCGCGCTGGGCGAGCCTCGTCAGCAAGGCCAGATGCACACGGCCGTCGAATGGCGCGAGCTCTAGCCATTTTTCGAGGTGCGCGGACACGTCATCGGAATCGCTGGGGAGCCGCTCGACAAGCTGTTGCAGCACGGCCGCGTGGCATGAGCTGAAGCGGCGGCGCTGAGCGGTCAACCAGCTGTTGAAATGCGGGCTGCGGTCGATCTCCAGCCCGTCGAGGAAATCGCCGGCGAACAGCCGGGAAAGCGCCAGCAGGCGTTCGAGCTCGAGCGTCTCTATTCCCTTCGTCGCGGCGGAGGCAATCTCCACGGCATCCACGGATACACCGTTCAGGTCGACCGCAACCGTGTCACCTTGCGTCTCAATCCGGGGCCGATCGGGTTCATCGAGCATGCCTCTAAGCTTGCTGAGACACCAGCGAAGCTCGCCGCGCGGGTCGTTCGGCACATCCCACAAAAGCTCGCAGAGGCGGCTGCGCCCGACAGGATGCGGCGCCAGCGCCAGATAGGCGAACAGCGCGCGCAGCTTGCGCGACTTCGGAAGCGCGATGATGGTACCATTGCGTGCGATCGTCAGCGGGCCGAGCAGGCGCACGGAAAGGCCGGTCACCTCGCCGTCGAGGCTCGATCGGGTGGATTCCACGTGCGTTTCCACGCCTGCTCCCACGCTGGCCAGTCGGCCTTTGTTTTATCACCAAACGCGACACGGTGCATCCGGCGGCGAATTTCCGCGCCGGATGCCGCCATGGCCACATTGCCGGGAGGCAAATGTAGCGCGGCAAGGTCTCGAAACCTCGCCGCCCAAGCCACCGGTCTGTAACCGGCCCGTGACGACAAGAGACAACGAGGAAGCGAGGAGATCGACATGTTGCATCAACAGAAAATCAGAACCACGGCCGGGCGCGGCCGCCTGTTCGACAGCATTCTCGACACGGTCGGCGATACGCCGGTGATCCGCATCAACAATCTCGGGCCGGATCATGCGACGATCTATGTGAAGGCCGAGTTCTTCAATCCCGCCGCCTCGGTGAAGGACCGGTTGGCGCTCAACATCATCGAGGAAGGCGAGCGCAGCGGCGCCCTGAAGCCGGGCCAGACCGTAGTCGAGGCGACCAGCGGCAACACCGGAATCGGCCTTGCCATGGTCTGCGCCCAGAAGGGTTATCCGCTGGTGGTGACGATGGCCGACAGTTTTTCCATCGAACGCCGCAAGCTGATGCGCATGCTGGGCGCCAAGGTGGTGCTGACGCCGCGCGCCCAGAAGGGTTTCGGCATGTACAAGAAGGCGGTGGAGCTCGCCGAAGCCAATGGCTGGTTCCTGGCCCGCCAGTTCGAAACCAAGGCCAACGCCGCCATTCACGAGGCGACGACGGCGCGCGAGATCATCAACGATTTCGCCGGCTCGCGGCTCGACTGCTTCGTCACCGGCTATGGCACGGGCGGCACCGTCGTCGGCGTCGGGCGCGTGCTGCGGCAGGAGCGTCCGGAGACCCGGATCGTGCTCGCCGAACCGGCCAACGCGCAGCTGATCGGCAGCGGCAAGCCGCAGCAGCGCGGCGCCGGTGGCGCGCCTGCCGCCAGCCATCCGGCCTTCGAGCCGCATCCGATCCAGGGCTGGACGCCCGACTTCATTCCGGACGTGCTGCAGGAGGCGATCGACGCAAGCCTCTATGACGAGGTGGTGCCGATTGCCGGGCCCGAGGGCATGAAATGGGCCAAGGCGCTGGCGCAGAAGGAAGGGATTTTCACCGGCATCTCCGGCGGAGCGACCTTCGCGGTGGCGCGGCAGATCGCGGAAAAGGCGGCGCCCGGCTCGGTGATCCTGTGCATGCTGCCCGATACTGGCGAACGCTACATGACGACACCGCTGTTCGACGGCATCGAAGCCGAGATGGACGCCGAGGAGACTGCGCTTTCGCAGTCGACGCCCGGCTGCCAGTTTCCGGCGTGACGGCGGCACATCGGGAGCGGCCTGCATGGACACGAAGCCTGGATTGGCCGTCACGGCCACCGAGGAAACGCTTGACCCCTCGAACTGGGCCGACGTGCAGGTCTTGTCGCATCGGATCGTCGACGATGCCGTCGCTTACCTGCGCGATGTCAGAGAGCGTCCGGTGTGGCAGGAGATGCCGCTTGATGTGAGGACTTTCTTCACGGCGCCGCTGCCGCGTTCGCCGGCTCCGCTGGCCGAAATCTACGGCGACGTCACAGGGAAGCTGATGCCCTATCCGATGGGCAACATCCATCCGCGCTTCTGGTCCTGGTATATGGGCTCTAGCAATTTCACCGGCGCGCTCGGCGATTTCCTGGCGGCGATCCAGGGCTCCAATCTCGGCGGCGGCAACCATGCCGCCGCGTTGATGGACAACCAGGTCGTCGACTGGTGCAAGGACATGATGGGCTTTCCGCAATCGGCCAGCGGCACGCTGGTGAGCGGCGGCTCGATGGCCAACATTATCGGCCTGACCGTGGCGCGCAACGCCAAGGCCGGCATCGACATACGCGAGCACGGTGTTGCCGGCATCGACAGGCCGCTGCGTTTCTATGGCTCCGACCAGCTTCACTCCTGCCATCGCAAGGCGATGGAGGCGCTCGGCCTCGGTAACCGGGCACTGCGTCGCATCCCAAGCGATGTGGGGCTGCGCATCGACATCGCTGCATTGCGGGCGGCGATTGTCGAGGACCGTAACGCGGGCTTCAAGCCGACCTGCGTGATCGGCACGGCCGGCACCGTGAACACCGGCGCGATCGACGATCTGCAAGCGCTGGCAGACCTGGCGTCACAAGAGGATCTGTGGTTCCATGTCGACGGGTGCATCGGCGCCCTGCTTGCGATTGCGCCGGACAATTCGCATCGCGTTGCCGGCATCGAACGCGCCGATTCAATCGCGCTCGATCCGCACAAATGGCTGCACGCGCCATTCGAGGTCGGCTGCGCGCTGATCAGGGATGCCTCCGCGCATCGCGGCACGTTCGCGGTGACGCCGGAATATCTGGAATCGACCCCGCGCGGACTCGCCTCCGGCCACTGGCTGCACGATTTCGGCTTGCAGACGTCACGCGGTTTCCGCGCGCTGAAGGTGTGGATGGCGCTGAGAGAGCACGGCATCGAAAAGTTCGGCCGGCTGATCGACCAGAACATTGCGCAGGGACATCATCTCGGCGCGCTGATCGAGGCGGAACCGGCTCTCGAACTGGTGGCACCGGTGAACATTAACATCGTTTGTTTTCGCTACCGCGGCGCCGGGCTGACGGGAGAGAGGCAGAAGGCGCTCAACACCGAGATCATGCTGAGGCTGCAGGAAGAAGGCATCGCCGCCATTTCCGACACGACAGTGCATGGCCAGCATTGCCTCAGGGTGGCGATCAACAACCACCGCACCCGTCGCGACGATCTTGACCTGCTGGTCCGGGAAACGGTGCGGCTCGGGCAGGAGATTTCAGCGACGGGCGCGACGGGCTAACGCCGGCCTTTCTTTCGAGCGGCGAGACTAGGCATCGAGCCAGACCTTCTCGAAATGCTGCTCGAGCGACTGGTGCTGCTCGCAGCCATGGACGCCCTTGCGGTAGGTGCGGTAAACCGAGCGCCAGTAGGGCTGGATGATAACGCCGGAATCGCGCAGATTCTGTTCGATCTTGGCCATGAGCTCCTTGCGGGCGCCGGGATCAGGCATCGCTAGGGCCTTGTCGAGCAGAGTGTCGAACTCCGGATTGGCATAGGCGCTCTCGTTCCACGCGGCGCCAGACTTATAAGCGAGCGCCAGCACCTGGACGCCGAGCGGCCGGCCGAGCCATTCCGTGCAGGAGAAGGGATATTTGCTCCAATCGTTCCAGAACGTCGCGGCCGGCAGCACAGTGCGCTTGATCTTCAGCCCGGCCTCGCGCATCTGCGCGGCGATGGCGTCGCCGGTGCTCTTCTGCCAGTCGACGTCGACCGAGATGAGTTCGTATTCGTGGTCGGCCTTGCCAGCCTCGGCGAGCAAGGCCTTGGCTTGATCGGTGTTGCGGACGGCCGGGCCGATATCGGCATATTCGGGATGCATCGGCCCGACGTGATGGTTCTCGGCAGGCTTGCCGCGATTGTCCATGCCGATCTTCAGCACGGCGGCGTTGTCGACCGCGAGCTGGGCGGCGCGCCGCACCTTGATGTCGTCATAGGGCGGATTGCCGATGTTGAAACGCGCGACGATGGTCGAGCCGGTGGCGATTTCCGAATTGCTCAGGCCCATGGAGTCGGTCTGCGAAACCGTGTCGGAGGCGGTTTCGTGGTCGGTATCTACTTCGCCCGATTCGAAGGCCGACAGCATGGCGTTGGGATCGGAGCCGTAGTCGACCCATTTGATGCCGTCGAGGTAGAAGTCGCCCTTCCACCATGGCTTGTCCTTACGGCGGACTTCGGCGCCGACCTCGGCGTCCCATGCGACGAGTTCGCAAGGCCCGGTAGTGATCGCCAATGCCTTCAGCGGATCGCCGTCGCCTTCATAGCTGCGGTGCATGATCAGCGCCGGATAGTCGGCCATGCCGGCGATCAGCGAAATGTCGGGCTTGGGCAGATTGAGCCGGACGATGAAATCGTCGACGCGCTCGATGCCGCCGTCGACGGCCTTCTTGGTATCGGCGTTGACCAGTGCGCCCATGCGCGCGGCGACCGAATTGCCGGCGACGGACGCATCGCACCAGCGCGTCAGATTGTGGATCACGTCGTCGGCGTTGAAGGTGTCGCCGTTCGACCAGGTGATGCCCTTGCGGACATGCAGCGTCAGCACGCGGGCGTCGTCGCTGGTTTCCCAGCTCTCGAGCAGCCATGGCTCGAAGGTGAAGTCGCGCTTCCAGCGCACCAGATATTCGTTGCACTGGCGGGCGACGTTGGACATCTCGACGCCGTCGAAAGTGCGCGGATCCTTCCAGCCCTTGACGTTCATGGCGACACGCAAGATGCCGCCGCGCTTCGGTTCCTCGGCCCTGGCCGGTGACGGCGCAAGCCCGCCCAGCGCCAGCGCGCCGGCAGCGCTGACGCCGAGCGCAGCCATGGTGGCGAGATATTCGCGCCGGTTCATCTGGCCTTTCTTGAAGCCATCGGCGACGGGCTCCGCCTGCGGATGCAATTTCCGGTCGGTCAGCATGAACTTCATCGTAAATCCTCCCTGTCGGGCCGGCGCATCGCGGATGCGGGCTCCTTACGTGGCGTGATGATAGGGCTGGCCTGACCGAAGCAGTGTTCGGGTTTCCGCAGTTGTTGTGCGCTGTTCCGCGACAGTGGAGATTGGAGGACGGTCCGCGTCACTCAGGCCAATCACCTCCGCCCAGCGCGGCTATTGCCGCGATTATGCGCTCAAACGCCTGGCCGGCGCGCGGTGCGGTTTTGCGGGCGCGCAGGAAGCTGTGCACCAGCCGCGGCTCTTCGCGCCACCATGCCTGGCCGCCGGCGGCAAGGATGCGATCGCGATAGGCCTTGCCGTCAGCCGACAGCGGGTCGCATTCGGCAGTGATGACGACGGTCGGCGGCAGGCCAGAGAAGTCCGTATCGCCGAGCGGCGAAAATGTTGGGTCGTCCGGCGACTGCCCCTTCCCTGCCCGGATATGCCGATAGAATTCGACGTCGCGCAATGTCAGCAGTGGCGCCTCTGCGTGCTCGACATAGGAGCCGGCGCGCGCTTTGCCGTCCAGCTCGGGGCCGTCTAGCTCGTCACCGCCGAGCTCGGGATAAATCAGCACCTGGCCGATCGCATGGCGAGGATGGCGGCGCGTCGCATGCGCGACGGCGGCGGCAAGATTGCCGCCGGCACTCTCACCGCAGAGTACGAGCGGCAGGCCGGTCGTCGCCGCAGCCCATTCGAATACGGCCAGCGCATCCTCGAAGGCCGCCGGATGCAGATGCTCGGGCGCCAGCCGGTAGTCTGCGGACAGAACGGGAAAGCCAGTGCCGGCGCAAATCTCGGCGCAGATGTCGTCATGGCTGTCGAGCCCGCCAAGGACGAAGCCGCCGCCGTGATAATAGACGACCATCGCTTGTGACGCCGTGCCCGCCATCTGGTAACGCCGGACCGGGATCGCATGGTCAATGGCAGGAACCGCGCTGTCGCTGGCCTTGACACCGGACGGATAGGGCTCGCGGAACGCCCGGCACATGGCGTCATAGACCGCCCGCTGCCTGTCGATCGGCATGTAGACGATCTCGGGCGGATACGACTCATTGACCCGGTCGATATAGGCCCACAGCTCCGGATCGAGCAGCGTTTGGTATTTTCCGCGCTCTGTCGTTTCTGGTCGATCGGCCTCGGTGATCATCGCGGCGCGGTCCCGCTCAGAGCTCGGCGTAGAGGCGGGCGGCGTTTTCGTAGCTGAAGCGCAATGGCACCGAGCCCTCGACCTGCCAGGCTTCGACCGTCTCGCCGGCCAGCAGCCGACAGGCGCCGTCGGTGGTGGTGACGGCGCCGCCATAGAGCCGGTTGGCGAGATTGAGAATGGCCGTCTGATGCATCGCCGTGCTGCCGCTGCCGCAGGCATCCTTGACCAGCAGCACGCGAAACCCGAGCGCCACCGCGTCCTTTACGGTGGCATCGATGCAGGCCTCGGTCCAGACGCCGGCAACGACCAGCCACTCGACGCCATCGGCCTTCAGCCGCTCGGCGGCAGGCCCCGCGCGGAAGGCGCTGGCATCGGTCTTGACCAGCATCGTCTCGCCTGTCGCCGGGCCTACTTCCGGACAGATCGCCGTCAGTGGATCGTCCTTGTCGGAAAACGCCGACTTGCCGTTGGCCTCGACCGGGTGGAACGGCCGTGCCGTGGCGAGATCGACGATATAGGCCCAGTGGTACAGGGGCACATTGTTGGCCCGAGCCGCCTGCTGCAGCCGCTGGACGTTGGCGAGAATGTCGCCATAGCCTTCGACCAGATAGCGCTTGTCCCGCCGATGCTCCTCCTGGAGATCGATGAACACCGCCGCCGCCTTGCCGCGCTTGATCGAGATCGGGCTTTTCATGCAAAACTGCCTGTCAGCACTCAAACGTGCCTGTCAAGGAAATCGTCCTCATAGGGAAAGCGCGACAGGAGTTCGGTGCCGGTCTCGGTGATCAGGATCTCGTCCTCCAGCTTGACGCCCTCGCGGCCGCCCTTTTCGCCGATATAGCTTTCGACGCTGACCACCATGCCGGGCACGATGACACCGTCGCGGCCATAGGTCTCGTAATCCATGGCATGCGCGATGAACGGCGTCTCGCCATGCATGCCGACGCCGTGCATGACCGAGGTGTAGCGCTGGTCGACGAAGCGGTCCGGGATCTTCCAGGCCTTTTCGGCAATCTCGCGAAACGCCATGCCCGGCTTGACGACCCCGATGTTGTGCTGAACCTGATCGTGCGCCATGCGGTAGAGCGATCTCTGATAATCGGTCGGCTTGCCCGGGCCGCAGCGGAAGGTGCGCGAAAAGTCCGAATAATAGCCGTAGCAGCCGATCGTGTCGGTATCGAGCGCCAGAAGTTCGCCCGGCCTGATCTTGCGGCCGCTCGCCTCATTGAACCATGGGTTGGTGCGCTGGCCCGAGGTCAGCAAACGGGTTTCGATGAATTCGCCGCCCTGGCGGATCACCTCGCCATACATGATGGCGAACAACTCGTTTTCGGATACGCCGGGCTTGATCGCCTCGCGCACCGCATAGACCGCAGCCTCGGCGCCAGCCATCGACACCTGCAGGCATTTTACTTCCTCTGGCGTCTTGACCGCGCGCACCGCCAAAATCTCGCCCTGGCAATCCCGGACGTCGCAGCCGCGCTTTTCCAACGCCAGTGCCTGCAGATGGCTGCAGCGGTCGAGCCCGAGCTTCATCGAGCCGCCGCCATGCGCCTTGAGCAATTCGGCGATCTCATCGGCGAACGGGCCGGCTGTTTCGTCGTCACGGCCCGACACCGAAGACCAGACCAGCTTCGACGGCCGCGCCTCGTCGATCGTGTCGAGCACCATCGAGACATGGTAGCTCTGCGGATATTCGAACAACACGATCGGCCCTTCGGTCGGGATGAAGAAGTAGCGCGTCGAGTTGCGCAGGAAATAGCCGAACATGTTGCGCGAGCCGGTGGCGTAGCGCTGGTTGTAGGGGTCGAACAGCACGACGCCGCCATAGCCGGCCTCGCGCATCCACGCGCGCAGCTTGGCCAGTCGCCCCTTGCGCAGCGCGTCGGCATTGATGAAGGACGGCTCGGTATCCGACAACCACATGCCGCCGGCCGGATCGGCCGCAGCCGGATGCCGCATGCGGTCCTTGAAGTCAACGTCCTCGGTGCTGTCGGGGTCGAAAACGACGATGCTCATGGGTGCCTCCTGGAAGCGAGACCATGGAGCAAAGGACGTGCGGGCGTTGTGCGGAAAACCGCAAATGTTGTGCTGGATGCCGTGAGCGGTGGCCGGACAGCACCCCCCTCTGGCCTGCCGGCCATCTCCCCCTCAGGTGGGGAGATTGGACGTCACTTCAGCTTTCGCCAATCTCCAAAGTTGTCGAGTGAGCTTTGCTTGCGAAGCTACCAATCTCCCCCCTTGAGGGGGAGATGGCCGGCAGGCCAGAGGGGGGTGGGCGGGAACTCAGCGTGGAGCGATTAACGCCGCTAGTGCCTCCTCATCACCTTCGGCGCGTGGCCATGCTCCTCCCGGAACGCGCGGGCAAAGCTCGACATCGACGCAAAGCCGCAGGCCAGCGCCACGTCACGCACCATCAGCGTCGAATGTGCCAGGAGATCAGCGGCGCGCTTCAGCCGCAGGCGGCGGTAGTAGCCGTTGGGCGAGATGCTGAGCTCGGAGCGGAAATTGCGTTCAAGCTTGTCGGAGGAGACGCCGAGCCGCCCCGCCAGCTCCGCCATGCCGAGCCGCTCCTCCACCGCATCCTCCATGATGGCGATGGCCGACAGCACCAGTTCGTTCTGGACGCCGGTGCGTAAGCGCAGCGGCATCAGCTTGCGGTCGACGCTGGAGCGCAGCGGGCTGTGCACGAACCATTCGGCGACGCCGGCCGCCAGCTCGGCGCCATAATCGTTGGTGATGATCTCCAGCATCATGTCGAGGCTGCCGACGCCACCGGCCGAAGTGAAGCGCTTGCGGTCGATGACATAGAGATCGCGCCTCAGCTCGATATCCGGAAACGCTTCGGTGAAGGCTGCCTGGCTGGTCCAGTGCAAGGTGCAGGCATGGCCGTCGAGCAGGCCCGCGCGGGCGAGGAAGAACGCCGCATCCGCCACCGCACCGATATGGGCGCCGCCGCGCAGGCTCTTGCGGATCCAGCTCACGGCATCGTGCGCGACGAGATGATCGGCATCGCCGCCCGAGCAGACGACGATGCGATCGACCTTCGGCGCGTCATGGGCGGCAAAGCCGGGCTGGATGACGACGCCGTTCGAGGCCTCGACCGGGCCTTCGGCGGCGCCGACGATGATCCAGCGATAGCAGTCCCGCTTGGCCAGCACGTTCGCCGCGCGCAACGGCTCGATGACGGAGCTGAACGCCATCATCGGAAAACCGGGGAAGACCAGGATGGCGAAGGTCAGCGGAGTGTCGCTTACCGTCGGTTGGTTGCGGTGTCGGTTGTTCATAGGGAGACTACCATTTCGCCAGATGGCGCCAAGGTCAACGGAGCAGCGTGTAGGCTCCGATCTTTGGTGATCCTTCACGCCCCCCTCTGTCCTGCCGGACATCTCCCCCACAAGGGGGAGATCGGCAGCTTCGCCGTCCGTCCGTGTTTCAGCGATGGAGATTGGCGAAAGCGCAAGATGACGGCCAATCTCCCCCCTCGTGGGGGAGATGCCCGGTAGGGCAGAGGGGGGCGCTGTCCCGCCGTCGTTTCGGCATCGTGCACTCAACTCGCCAGCGCCTGATCCAGATCCGCAATCAGATCATCACCATCCTCTATCCCGGCCGACAAGCGCACCAGCGAATCGGATATCCCGATCTCCGCGCGTTTTTTCGCCGGGATCGAGCCGTGCGTCATCAGTGCGGGGTGCTCGATCAGGCTTTCGACGCCGCCGAGGCTTTCGGCCAGCGTGAACAGTTGCGTGTGCTCGAGGAAGCGCTTGGTGCCGGCGAGGTCGCGGTCGAGCTCGATGGTGATCATGCCGCCGAAGGCGTGCATCTGCCGCCTGGCGATGGCGTGCTGCGGATGGCTGGGCAGGCCGGGATAGATAACACGGCGGATGTCGGGGCGGCTTTCCAGCCAGTGCGCGATCTTCTGGCCGTTCGACGAATGACGCTCCATCCTCAGCGCCAGCGTCTTCAGGCCGCGCAGCGCCAGGAAACTGTCGAATGGCCCGGAAATGGCGCCGATGGCGTTCTGCAGGAACTTCAGCCGATCGGCGAGATCCTTGTTGTCGCCGACCACGGCGACGCCGCCGACCATGTCGGAATGGCCGTTGAGGTATTTCGTCGTCGAGTGAACAACGATATCGATGCCGAGCTCCAGCGGCCGCTGCAGATAGGGGCTGCAGAAAGTGTTGTCGGCGACCGACAGCACGCCTTTGCGCCTGGCCAATGCCGCGACGCCTTCGAGATCGACGACACGCAGCAGTGGATTGGTCGGCGTCTCGACCCAGAGCAGCTTGGTTTCCGGGCGGATCGCCGCTTCGACCGCGGCAAGATCAGTGAAGTCAACGAAGTCGACCTGGAGGTTGGCCGAGCGCTTGCGCACCCGCTCAAGCAGCCGAAACGTGCCGCCATAGATGTCGTCGGTGGCGACGATGTGGGCGCCGGAATCGAGCAGTTCGAAAATAGTGGCGATCGCCGCCAGCCCCGAAGCGAAGGCGAAGGCGGCTGTGCCGCTTTCGAGGTCGGCCACAGCGCGCTCGAAGGCAAAGCGGGTCGGGTTCTGGCTGCGGGCATATTCAAAACCCTTGTGCACGCCCGGGCTCTGCTGGCCATAGGTCGAGGTCGCGTAGATCGGCACCATCACCGCGCCCGTCGTCGGGTCGTGGCTCTGGCCGCCATGGATGGTGCGCGTCGAGAAGGCGAGGCGGTTCCTGCCCGATACGGTGGCTTTGACGGTCATCGGGCGCGCCTCAGATGGTTGATCAGGTCGATACGGGTTATCAGGCCAATGAATTCGTCGCCATCGAAGACGATAGCGACCTCGTTGCGGTCGAACACCGGCAGCAGCGCATCCAGCGTCTGGCTGGCCTGCAGCGTGTGCAGGGTAGAGGTCATGGCCGTACTGACCGGGGCCTTGAAGCGGTCCCAGCGGCTGTCATAGGGGCCTTCGACCTTGGCCAGGATATCGCTTTCGTCGATGATGCCGACGAGCTTGCCCTCGTCCAGCACCGGCAGCTGCGAAACATCCGAGCGGCGCATGCGGCCATAGGCGTTGAGCAGGCTTTCGTCGGGGCCGACATACACGGTGTCGCCGGTGCGATGCGAGCGCATCACCAGATCGCGCAAATCGCCATGCTGCTCCTGCTCGGCAAGGCCCTGTTCGGCCAACCAGAAGTCGTCGAACACTTTCGACAGATACTTGTTGCCGCTGTCGCAGACGAAGGTGACGACGCGCTTCGGCACGGTCTGCTCGCGGCAATAGCGGAGCGCCGTCGAAAGCAGCGTGCCGGAAGACGAGCCGGCGAGGATGCCTTCCTTCGAAAGCAGGTCGCGCACCGCCAGCATGCTCTGCTTGTCGGGGATGGAATAGGCCTTCCTGACCAGCGACAGATCGGCATTGGGCGGGACGAAATCCTCGCCGATGCCTTCGACGGTCCAGCTTCCGGCCTCTACCATCTTGCCGGTCTTGATCAAAGGCGCCAGCACCGAGCCGACCGGATCGGCCAAAATCATCTCGGTCTTCGGCGAGACTTTCGCGAAATAGCGGCCGAGCCCGGTCAGCGTGCCGCCGGAGCCGACACCGACGACAACCGCGTCGACGTCGCCTTCGAGCTGTTGGAAGATTTCCGGTCCGGTCGTGGTTTCATGAGCCAGCGGATTGGCCGGGTTGGCGAACTGGTTGGCATAGAAGGCGCCGGGCAGCTCGACGGCGATCTTTTCGGCCATGTCCTGGTAATATTCGGCATGGCCCTTGCCGACATCGGAGCGCGTCATGCGCACTTCGGCGCCGAGCGCGCGCAAATGCTGGATTTTTTCGCGGGACATCTTGTCGGGAACGACGAGGATGATGCGGTAGCCCTTGGGGATGCCGACCTGGGCGAGGCCGAGACCGGTGTTGCCGGCGGTCGCCTCGACGATGGTGCCGCCGGGCTTCAGTCTGCCCTGTTTTTCGGCGGCGGCAATCATCGACAGCGCGATGCGGTCCTTGATCGAGCCGCCGGGATTCTGGCTTTCGAGCTTGATGAACAGCCGGCACTTGCCGATGTCGAATTTGGTCAGCTCGACGACCGGGGTCTGCCCGATCAGGTCGAGAACCGAGGCATAGGGCGGGCGCAGGCGGGACGATGCATCGTCCGGTGCTACGATCTTGTGCTTGCTCATGTCAGATGCTCCGTTGCCAGAATGAGCAACCGCCCTGGAAGACGGCAACCTACCGTCTTTTCCAGCCGTTTGCAGTTGGAAAGAAGATAGATCGTGCCAATCCGGCCGCCAGCAGGGGAATGGAATTTCGCGAAAGCTTCGCCGGCCTCCAGGCAGGGCAAAAGATTTGCAGAACCTGTTTAGGGCTCAGGCGATCGCCGCCTGGGCTTCGATCTCGATCAGAAAATCCGGATTGCCGAGCCCGGCGACGCGCAGCACTTTGATGATCGGCGGCGCGCCACGATTTGCCCCGAAGGCGATCCAGGCGCCGAATGCCGGCCCTATGTCCAGGTCGCCGGCGATATGGACCGAGAGGCTGACAAGGTCTTCAGGCTTTGCCCCACCGGCTTCGAGCACCTTTGCCAGGTTGGCAAGCGCCTAAGCGGTCTGCGCAGCGAGATCGTCCCTGGCGACGATCCGGCCTTGCGCGTCGACCCCATGCTGGCCGCCGACCAGCACGATGCGCGCGGATGCCGGCAGCGACACGCCTTGCGAATAGGCCGGGTTGCTGTGCATGCCCTCGGGGTTCAGCCTTTCGATGGTCACTGCGCTTTTCCTCCTCAGCGAAAACTATACCGCGGCCGCCTGGCCGTCCGTCGCACGGCACAGAACGGCAATCGTGCGGCCGTTTCAACGCACCATCTCGTTCGTTGCCGCCGCTGATTCCGCCATGCTACCCGGCGCTGGTCGAACAGCAATGCAAGGAATGGCCGATGAAGATTCTTGCCTATGACAATTTCAAGCCCGGCGTCACGCTCGACGACCTGCGGCCTTATTTGCGCGACGAAGTGTCGAACGTCTGGCGGCTCTGGAAGGCGGGGATCGTGCGCGAGAATTATGCGCGCGGCGATATTGGCGGCGTCATCATCGTCTTCGAGCTCGACAGCGTCGCGGAAGCGCGGCGCTACACCGAGGACTTCCCGCTGTCCAAGGCCGGGCTGCTGGAATGGCACTTCATCGCCTTCGACGCGCCATTGCCGCTGGAATTCCTGTTCGACCCGACCGTCGACATCGCCAAGCCGTGGGACCGGACGGCGGCATGATCCGGTCGCGCGACGGGATCGAAATCCCGGCCAGCCTGGCTGAGTGGTGCGATCCGCGCCGCACGGCGCTGGTGGTCTACGACATGCAGGTCGGCATCTGCCGCCAGGTGGCCGGCGCCGCCACCATCGTCGAGCGCACCGGCACGGTGCTGGAAGCGGCGCGCGTGGCCGGAATGCGGGTGGCGTTCACGCGCCATCTGTCGCTGCCGCGCAAATGGATGGGCGCGACGCAGCTGCGCACCGCCATGGCCTGGCAGCGGCGCGACAGCCCCGACACAGTTGAGCCGTGGTTCCCGCGCGACGCCGAAGCGACGCGGATCGTGCCCGAGCTGGAACCCCGCGATGACGAGGCGGTGTTCGACAAGCTCACGATGTCGGCCTTCGATTCCACCGCGCTCGGCTTTGCCTTGCGCGATTGCGGCGTGCGCACGATAGCGCTCGCAGGCATCGCCATGGAGATCGGCATCGAGCCAACCGTTCGCCAGGCGACCGACAATGGCTTTGTCGCCGTGGTCATCGAGGATGCCTGTGGCTCCGGCAACCGCGAGGCGCGCGACCGCTCGATGGCGACGCTACGCTTCCTCGGCGAAGCCGTTGTCACCGATGTCGCCAGCTTCTGCAGCGCGCTTGCCGGACCGGGTTGAGGACAGTCGGCTTGCTAGAGCGATCCACCCTTTCACGCAAACGTCGAACCGCTCCATCGCTTTGTCTCGCAATTGCGGACAGAAAACCGCTCCGCGCTTCCCGGAATTGATCTAGGTGGCTGCGCTATCGGTGCGAAAACGCACGCCCTCGGCGCGGCCATGCACGCTTCCCCAGTCGTAGAGCGCCTGGAGCGCGGCGGCGAGATCTTCACCGCGCCCGGTCAAGGCGTAGCGCCCCTTGCCGTCGGGCGACATCTCGAGCGTGACGAAGCCGATCTCGACAAGCTCGGCCAGGCGCTGCGTCAGCATCTTGTCCGAGAGCGAGGGGATCAGCCGGCGCAGGTCGGAATAGCGCATCGGCTGTTCCTTGACGTGCGCCAGGATCACCGTCTTCCATTTGCCGCCGAGCGCGTCGAGCGCGAACTCGACCGGGCAGCCGTAGAGTCTTCCGCGTTGGGTCATGCGCCATGGTAGGCAAGGCATGGTGACGACGGAAGCAGAATTCGCCCGGTCATCTGGCCAGGGTCGCGGCTCACGGCCTCGCCGGCCACAAAATCCATGGAGGAGAACGAAGATGAGCGTACGCGACGCCAATCCGGTCAACGCGCAACAGCCGAAACGTGTGGCGATCGTCATCGCCAACCCGGCTGTCTCGACCACCACGGGCTGGCCGGTCGGCTTCTGGCGGAGCTAGCTCCCGCACCCCTGGTTCGCCTTCACCGCGAGGTTATGCGGTCGAGATCTTTTCACCCAACGGCGGCGGTCTTGCATCCGAAATTGCGTCAAGACAAAGGGGGCCTTATCCGAGCAATCGCTTGCTTAGCCGCGCACACTGCACGCGAATATCGGGAATGGCGTCGATCTCGAAGAAGGTGCCGCGCGTCAGCGGCCCGACCGCCAAAATCTTGGCCGATACTGTGCCATCGCCGGCGATGACCTCGCAGTCCGCGGTCACATCGAGGCCGAGCCGCAGCGGATCCGGCCGTGCCAGCCCACGGTCGACCAGCGACCGCACCACGCTGTTCGAGGTGGTCGAGATATCCCTGGCGATGCCGGTGCAATCATAGATGCGGGCGACATCGAACCTTTCGAGGCGCTGCGTGTGGCGGGACTGGACCTCTACGGTGTAGCCTGCGGCGATGTCGACGATGCGGCCGGCGACAAGCCGGATGCGGCCGGCCTGCACCGCCTCCGTAACGCGGGCGTAGACTTGCGGCGCCATGCGATGGCGGTGGATGTCCCACCACGCCTTGGTGTGCTCGACAAAGCGGCGCTTGGCCGAGGACGGCCAGTTCTGCCAGATCTTCTGGTTGAAGGGCCTCAGACCGTCGACGACGTCGCGCCAGTCGATGCCGGCCTTCTGGTTTTCCCGGATCAGGTCGCGGAACCAGCCGACGAAATAAGAAAGCTGGGTGCCGAGCGGGATATCGGCAACGTCGAGCTTGATGGGATTGCCCTTGCGATGCGGCGAAGGCAGCAGGCCGCGCCGCGACACCGCGACGATCGCGCCGCGATGACCGCGCTGCTCGAGCGACAGAAAGGCATCGACCATGCTCAACCCCGTGCCCAGCACCAGGACTCGGGCTTCGGGGTCGAGCGCGCTGTCGGCCTCGGATCCCATCCTGATCGCGTGGCCCTGCCCCGCCCCCGGCTCCTCGTCATGGCCGGTCGCCAGCACGGCAAGATGCGCAACCACGCTGGTGCCGTTGGCCAGCGCCACCTCGACGCCGGACGCGGTCGGCGAGATCGACAGGCTCTCCTCGCGGATCAGGCGCAGCCGGCCCGTCTGCTGCTCACGCGCCTCGAGTTCGTCGAGCAGCTCCTTGAGATAGCGGGCGTAGACGCTGCGCGGCGCATAGACCGGTGCCTGTTCCGGCGTTGCCAGGCCGCGTTCAAGTAGCCAGCGCGAGAAATTGCCGGGATCGTCGGCATAGGCGCTCATGCCCAACGCGCTGACATTCAGCACATGGGCTGAGAGCAGCGTTGAATAGGCCATGCCTTGCCCAAAATGCGGGCGTTTTTCGACCAGGCTGACGCGGAGATCGGGATTGGGCGACTTCAGCAGATGCGCGGCAAGCACGACGCCGCTGGCGCCGCCACCGACAATGATGATCGAAGTTGGAATGATCGAATTTGCGCGTCCGGTCATGCGCGCACCAATTGTCTTGGGAGCCATTGGTTCCGGAATTCTCGGGTCAGGCTTTGTTGATTCAGGCCTGGATTTTCAACGGCACCGAAAGGTCTTCGTCGCCGGCGATGTCGCGCATCTCGGCGAGGCTGCGCTGGTCCAGCACCTCGGCGATGGCCTGCCGGACCTCCAGCATCAGATGTCGGACTTGGCATGTCGCCTCGTTGCAATCTTCGCAGCGCTGATACTGGGTGCGGCTGGCGCAAGGAATGGGGGCAAGTGGCCCGTCGAGCACGCGCACGACGTGCCCGACCTTGATCTCGTCCGCTGGGCGCGCCAGGCGATAACCGCCCTCCTTGCCCTTGCGGCTCTGGACGAAACCGGCATTGCGCAATTCGCCAAGGATGGCATCGAGGAACTTTTTTGGAATATTGTTTGCGCGGGCGATGTCGTTGACGAAGGCGAGCTGTCCAACCGGCAGGCGCGCCAGATGAACGAGCGCCTTGAGGCCGTACTTACCTTTTTTCGTGAGCATAACCCGAACGTTTCTCTGTCATGCGATGACCCAAGGCCATCGGTTGCGAAACGCCTGGCGTGCCTCCCCGCCGCGTCCAAGCTGTCACTACAGATAAATTCTAGTGACATGATATACAAGCCAAGAAACGTTGATTTTGTTTCGTTTTCAAGCCGCAATGGCCATTTTGGCCGGGGCTTGTGCCCCTACGAGCACAGGAGCCGCCGCCAATGGGACACCGGCAAACTGGCCGGCGACAGGAATGTCCCGACCGGCCGACAGCAGCTTCTGTCCCTGGATTTGAAGGCCAAAGCATGCCGCGCGCGGCAACAAGGAGGGTGGCGTCGCTCATCGTCCTCTCCAATCCTTCAATGTCCATAAGAATACTAGACTTAACCCCGAACACAGGAAATTCACTTTCAATTGTTCGGCCGTTCGCAGCATGGATTTGCCGGTGACCGGGCCAAAACGGAAAATTCTTGTTTGCGGCTGATGGCGCAATCACCGGTCGCTCCAACGGACAGCGAAGCCAGAGGCGAGGTGGAGCCAAGAAGGCAATTGAGGTGCTGCGCCATTGTTCAAAGCAGCGACGCAGCGGAGACCCGAGGATCGATGCCGCTATACTGACCAATGAATGCAGTCCAATAGTGCGCGCCATTCCGTCTCTGTTTCGGCTGACCTGACCGTCAACAGACCTTAGGCCGAGGCCCGCTGCAGCCGCCATATCCGCCTTCGCGCGGCGCCACTGACGGCTTTTTTCTAACAAGACGGCAATGGTTGGAAGGATTTAACTCTACAAGCCTTATAGACTTAGCTGACTATGAGGGAGCGATCCGATTTTTCTCTTTTCAAGGAGCCTTTCATGTCCACTATTTCGCGACGCGTCGTTCTCCTGTCCTCGGCGGCTCTGGCTGGTGCCGGCTTTCTCGGCCCAGCCCATGCGAAGGACCTCAAGATCACTATCGGCTACCAGACGGTCGTCGAACCCTCGAAGGTGCCGCAGGCCGACGGCGCCTATGAGAGCGCGACCAAGGCGGCAATCGACTGGCGGAAATTTGATTCCGGCGCCGACGTGATCGCCGCCGTCGCTTCCGGTTCGGTCGACATCGGTTATGTCGGCTCGAGCCCGCTGGCGGCCGCGAGCTTCCCATCCAGACCATCTTCATTGTCGGGCTGATCGGCGAATCCGAGGCCCTTGTCGCCCGCAACGGCGCCGGCATCGAGAAGGTCGCCGACCTTGCCGGCAAGAAGGTGGCGGTACCCTTCGTCTCGACGACGCATTACAGCCTGCTTGCGGCGCTGAAGCATGAGGGTGTCGAGCCGAAGTCGGTCGATATTCTCAATCTGCGGCCACCGGAGATCGCGGCGGCATGGGCGCGCGGCGACATCGACGCCGCCTATGTCTGGGATCCGGCACTCGGCCAGATCAAGACGTCGGGCAAGGTCGTGCTGGATTCCTCGCAGGTCGCCGCCTGGGGCGCGCCGACTTTCGACGCCTGGATCGTGCGCACCGACTTCGCCGAAAGGAACCCGGAGGCGGTGCGCGACTTCGTCAAAGTGACGGGCGCTGCCTATGCCGAATTCCTGGCCAAGCCGGATCAATGGTCGGTGTCCTCGCCGCAAGCGGCCAAGATCGCCAGGATCACCGGGGCCAAGCTCGAAGACGTGCCGCAACTGCTGAGGGGCTATGTCTTCCCGACGCTCGAGGAGCAGGCCTCGGACAAGTTCCTCGGTGGCGGCACGGTCAAGGCAGTCGAGGCGACGTCGGCCTTCCTCAAGGAGCAGGGCAAGATCGACGCCGTGCTGCCGGATTATTCGAAATACGTGTCGTCGAAATATGTCGGCGAGGCGCTTGCCTCGAATTAGCGACCGCTCAATGCGCGCGTCCTCCCTTCCCTGACGCGCGCGTTGCCTGCAGATTCAGAATATCGGCGACGCCACATGACGCATCTCCTGCTCGACAAAGTCTCGATTCATTATGAAGGCCAGCCGGCGCCGGCCGTCGAACGCGTGTCGATTGACGTCGCCAAAGATGACTTCGTTGTCCTGGTCGGCCGCTCCGGCTGCGGCAAGACCTCGCTGCTCAATGTCGCTGCGGGCCTGGTCGAGCCTGTGCGCGGCAGCGCCACGGTAGGCGGCAGGCCGATCACGGCGCCAGGCTCGGACCGCGCCGTCGTGTTCCAGAACGACGCGCTGTTTCCGTGGCTGACCACGCGGGAAAATGTCGCCTTTGCGCTCAGGCTGCGCGGCGTCGGGCCAAGTGAACGGGCGCGGCGCGCCGATGCGCTGCTGGCGCTGGTGAAGCTCGACGGTGCCGGCGACAAGCGCATCTGGGAGCTTTCCGGGGGCATGCGCCAGCGCGTCGGCCTGGCCCGGGCGCTGGCGGCCGAGCCGCAATTCCTGCTGCTCGACGAGCCGCTGGGCGCGCTCGATGCGCTGACACGGGAACGCATGCAGACAACGCTGCTCGATCTGTGGACGGCAAGCAATGTCGGCGTGCTGATGGTGACGCACGGCATCGAGGAAGCGCTGGTGCTCGCAACCCGCATCATTGTGCTGGCTCCCGACCCTGGGCGGGTGGTGCGGAGTTTCGAAACCGGCTTCAGCCGGCGCTATGCAGCCGGCGAGGCCATTCGCAGCATCAAGGCCGATCCCGCCTTCGCCGCGGCGCGCGGCGAGCTGACCGATGCGATCTTCGAAGGAGAGGCAGCATGACCGTTACCTCCTATACCGAGCGGCCGCAGCGCTCCAAGGCCGACGACGGAGCCGACGCGCTGTCCGTGCCATGGTCGCGGTCGCGGCCGAGACGCAGCCGCGTTTCGGCCCGCATGGTCAGCGCGATCACTGTTCTGGTGGTGCTGGCGGCGTGGGCACTGTCGGCCCGCCTGCAATTGGTGTCGCCGGTTTTCCTGCCGTCGCCCGTGGCAGTCTGGAACAAATTTGTCGTCGTCGCCCGTGACGGCTTTGTCGACGCGACGCTGCTCCAGCATATCGCCGCCAGTCTGTGGCGGGTATTTGCAGCGCTGATCGCGGCCGTTTTCGTCGGCGTTCCCATCGGGCTGGCTATCGGCATCAGCATCATAGGGCGCGGCATCTTCGATCCGCTGCTCGAATTGCTGCGGCCGATCCCGCCGCTGGCCTATCTGCCACTAATCATTATCTGGTTCGGCATTGGCGAGCCGTCCAAGATCCTGGTGATTGCCATCGCCATGCTGGCGCCGGTCGCGCTGTCGACGGCATCGGGTGTTCGCGGCGTCTCGCAGGAACGCATCAATGCGGCACGCGCGCTTGGCGCGACCCGCACGCAGCTTGTCCGGCACGTGATCCTACCCAGCGCACTGCCCTCGATCCTGACCGGCCTGCGCATCGCGCTTGGCGCCGGCTGGTCGACGCTGGTTGCCGCCGAGCTGGTGGCGGCGACGCGCGGGCTCGGCTTCATGATCCAGTCCGCCGCCCAGTTCCTCGTCACCGACGTGGTGGTGATGGGCATACTGGTGATCGCGGCCATTGCCTTCGTGCTCGAATTCATCATCCGCAGGATCGAGCGGGTGCTCGTCCCGTGGGCGGGGCGGGAGTGACCGGATCGGAGACGTGACGATGCCCCATTCCACCGCTGTGCTGCTTGCGCGTTTCGGCCATTGGCTCCGCCTGATCAAGGCCGGAGACAAACAGCCGCCTGACGGCGAACGCAAAACGCCGACGCCGGTGCATCTCGATGCGGAGCGCAACCGCCTGCCGCCACGCGACGAAAGTTTCTACTGGGGCTGGCAGTACTGGTCGCGGTGACCGGCCGCCACGAGTCCGCTGTGCGCTGCTCTGGCGGGAGCCTGAGGATCGACGCCTGCTCAAACGCGCGAACGGTTCGCCCAGGCCAGGCCGGCCAAGCCAACCAGCGCGGTGACGATGCCGACATAGAGCCATTGCGACTGGCCGGTCATGAAGCTGCCGCCGATAAGGCCGATGCCTTGCAATGACCACAGCACGCCGATGGCGAGCACAATCAACGCCAGCAGATTTTTGATCAATCTCATTGCTAAAACTCCTTTCCAAGTCGATCATCTGCCGCGCTCCTGCCGGAATGGAACAGCGAAAGAAGCGGCCCGGTCAGGCCAACTTCTACTTAGATGCAAATCTCTGATCTTGTGCAAGACGTGCTGAGGTCGATGCAAAGATCATCAAAGAAGCTGTGCCGTGCTGCGGAAACTCTCTGACAAATTGTTTCGCACCGACTCCAAACGTGTAACATTGTCATGGAACCGACAGATCATTGCCGCATTTGCTGCCTCATTCGCCTCTAACCGCTGCGGGTCTGTCAACGGAGCCAGTCCCCAACACATGAACAAAAGCAACCAGACCGCGCTTGCCGCGGCCATGATCGCGGCTGGCCTGATGGTCGGCGCATCCACTGCCAGCGCCGCCGCTCAGTGCGGCCGTGCCTCCTGGTACTCACTGCATTCCAGAACCGCTTCCGGCGAACGCATGAACCCGTCGGCGCTGACCGCAGCGCATCGCAGCCTGCCGTTCGGCACCAAGCTGAAGGTGACCAACCGCAACAATGGCCGCAGCGTCGTCGTGCGGATCAACGATCGCGGCCCGTTTATCAGGGGCCGCGTGCTCGATCTGTCGAAGGGCGCCGCCAGCCAGCTCGGCTTCATCAGCTCGGGCCATACCGCCGTCTGCATGGCACGCGTCTAACAGTCAGAGCGCCAGGCCGGACACCTCCTCCGACGATCGCACCGATAGGCGTACCCTTGGCTACGCCTTCGCAGGTGCACATTGAGCCGGCTGTTGCCGTTGAAGGCGGATTCCCAACATCTTGGACGAAAGAATGAGCATAAATCACGCAAGTTGACGTATTGCATCGCAGCAAATTGTTGCTAACCTCCCGCAAGACAAGGCTCGGCGCTGCTCGTCGGCCCTTCGATCGCAGTCGGCAGCGGGGTTCTCGATGTTCTACCAGCTTTACGAACTGAACCATGCCGCCTTGCAGCCGGCCCGCCTCTATGCCGATGCGGTGCGCCTGTTCTACTCCAATCCGCTCAATCCGGTTTCACACACGTCCTGGGGCCGCTCGGTCGCGGCAACGGCCGAATTGTTCGAACGCACGACACGCCGCTACGGCAAGCCGCAATTCGGCCTGACCAAGACCGTGGTCGACTGGAAAACCGTCGAGGTCAGCGAACGCACCGTCTGGTCGCGGCCGTTCTGCAATCTGGTCCGTTTCGAGCGGGCTGTCCCGGCCGGGCGCCGGCCGGATCCGAAGCTGTTAATCGTCGCACCGATGTCGGGCCACTATGCGACGCTGTTGCGCGGCACGGCCGAGGCGATGCTGCCCTATGCGGACGTGCATATCACCGACTGGGTCGACGCCCGGATGGTGCCGCTTGCCGACGGCAGCTTCGACCTCGACGACTATGTCGACTACATTGTCGACATGCTGCATGCGCTGGGACCCGACACCCACGTGATGGCGGTGTGCCAGCCGTCGGTGCCGGTGCTGGCGGCGGTGGCGCTGATGGAAGCCAAGGGCGATCCTTTCGTGCCCTCGACGATGACGCTGATGGGCGGCCCGATCGACACGCGCCGCAACCCGACGGCGGTCAATTTGCTGGCCCAGGAAAAGGGCATCGACTGGTTCCGCGACAACGTCATCATGCGCGCGCCCTGGCCGGTGCCGGGCTTCGGCCGCGAGGTCTATCCCGGTTTCCTGCAGCTTTCGGGTTTCATGAGCATGAACCTGGATCGCCACATCATCGCCCACAAAGACTTCTTCATGCACCTGGTGAAGCATGACGGCGACAATGCCGAGAAGCACCGCGAATTCTATGACGAATACCTGGCGGTGATGGATCTGACGGCGGAATTCTACCTGCAGACCGTCGATACCGTCTTCGTCCGCCAGGCCTTGCCCAAGGGCGAAATGACGCATCGCGGTGTGGCGGTCGACCCTTCGGCGATCCGCAATGTCGCCCTGTTCACCGTCGAGGGCGAGAACGACGACATCTCCGGCCTTGGCCAGACCAAGGCGGCGCACGACCTCTGCATCAACATTCCGGCCGACAGGCACGCCCATTACATGCAGCCGGCGGTCGGCCATTACGGTGTGTTCAACGGCTCGCGCTTCCGCTCCGAAATCGTGCCGCGCATCGTCGATTTCATTACCAGCTACGGCCGCCAGAACCGTGTTGCGGTGAAGCCCAAGCTGGTCAGGACCGGCAAGAAATAGGCGACCAGCGATGATGCCCGTCAATCCGCATCAGGTCGGTCAATGCCAAAATCATCGGTTGGCGGGGCCGTGCGGCCGGTCGACCTGTTGCACAATAGTCGCGTTGGCGCCACGCAGGTAACCATGCCGCAAAAATCAATCCATCCTCATAATTGACACCGACTGTAAATACCCCTTAACGTTTCGTTAACAACAAGGGACAAGCGGGGACAATGATTTCCTCACCAATGGCGAGAACGCTACGCCTGTGCGCGCTGGCTGGACTTACTGTGGCGGCAGGTTGGGCCAGTTCGGCCTCGGCAGCCAGCCCGATGATAACAGGTGGTCCGACGTCGCAGCCGATCGGCCATTATGATTTCTGCAAGACCTACCCGTCGGAATGCTCGATCCGCCCGAAGGATCTGTCGCCCGCCAGCATGACCGGCTCGCTGTGGCGCAAGCTGCTCAGCGTCACGGTAAAGGTCAACGCCGCCGTCAAGCCTGAGAGCGACTTCGACATCTACGGCAAGGACGAGGTCTGGGCCTATCCCGACAAGGGTGTCGGCGACTGCGAGGACTATGTCCTGGAAAAGCGCCGTGAGCTGAACCGGCTGGGCGTCTCGTTTGCCGATCTGCTGATGACCGTCGTGCGCAAGCCGGATGGCGAAGGCCACGCCGTGCTGACGGTGCGCACCGACAAGGGCGACTACATCCTCGACAATCTGACCGACCAGGTCCGTTCCTGGGACCAGACCGGCTATCGTTTCCTCAAGCGGCAGGCGATCGACAATACCGGCCGTTGGGTCTCGATCCGCGGCGGCCAGCAGGTTCTGGTCGGCTCGGTCCAGTAACAAAGCAACTCATTTCGGCCGGTTCAGCGCGGCGCGGAGCGACGCAATGATGCGGCGAAGCTCGGCTTCGTCGAGCTTTTCGATGTTGTCGGCCAGGAGATTGGCAAGCTCGGTCGCCGCCGGGCTAAGGCCGGACGTGTCGAGCTTGACGCGCGGATGCGAGGTTTCGGCCAACCGCGCCAGTTCCTCGGCGTCGTCCCAAATGATGTTGAAATAGCCGATGATCTTCTGGATCAGCGTCCAGCTCGGCGCACCGCGGCGGCCGTGTTCGAGCGCCGAGAGATAGGCTGCGCTGACGCCGATCGCCTTGGCCATGTCCTTCTGGGTGACGCCGCGCTCGTTTCGCAGCACGCGAAGCTTTTCGCCGAACGGGGTCACGAGCACATCCTCATTGGCGCATCCTCATGGGCGCATCCTCAAGAGCGCGCCCGCCGCAGACGGACGTAAAGCGCGCCCGAGCCGCCATGATTGCGGGCGGCATGGTCGTGGCTGGAGACAAGGGGCCGGAAGGCGGGCGTCGACAGCCATGACGGCACGGCGCGTCGCAAGACGCCGTCGCCGCCCGACGAGGAGCCCTTGCCGGTGATTACCAGGACATAGCGGATGCCGCCGGCATGCGCCCGGTGCAGGAAGGAAAACAGCAGCGAATAGGCTTCGTCCTGGGTCAGGCCATGCAGGTCGACGCGGCCTTCGATCGGCAGCCGGCCCTTCGACAGCTTGTCCAGCGTCGGTTCGTCGAGTGCGTGGGAAACATGCTGCGCCTTCGGTTTCGCGGCTGCGGCAGCATTGCCCGCGACCTGTACTGGCGGCGGCGCCTGCCTGGCGTCGTCGATCTCCGGCCCAATGTTGGGAATATCGACGGCGATCTTGCCCTTCAGCGGCTTTGTCGTGCGCGCCACCAGGTTCCATAGAACCCGGTCGTCCTCGCTCAGCCTGTCGATGCGCCGGGTCATCGATCTGCTCCTGAAATCAGCGACCGGGGGATCAGCGCATAAAAATCGGCGGCGTTGCGGATAACGCCGGCGATCTCGCCGGCCGCATCGCCTGACCCAGCGAACAGATCGCCGCGGGCTGGCCCGGTGATCGCCGAGCCGGTGTCCTGTGCGATCATCAGCCGCCGGAACGGTTTTCCGTCGAAGGCGGTCAGCGACGGCGCATCGATATGGAAGGGCGTGCCGAACGTGTGCAGCAGTCGGTCGACGGCGATCGAGCGGCCGGGTGCCAACGGCACCTTGGCGGCAGCGATCGGGCCGAGCTCCGGGTCGTCGACGCCCATCTCGCGGAAGAAGATGTAGGAGCGGTTGCGCCAAAGGATCTCGTCGACGCGCTCCGGACGCGCCTTGAGCCAGGCACGGATCGACTGCATCGTCACTTTTTCCAGCGGGATCTCGCCTTCGTCGCTCAGGATCGTGCCCGGTCCGGTAAAGCGCTGGCCGGATTTGGCGGCATAGGTGACGCGGCAAAGCTCCCCGTCGGTCATGTTGAGCCGCGCCGCGCCCTGCACGTGGATGAAGAAGGCATCGACCTTGTCGGCGAGCCAGGCGATTTCCAGGCCTTGTCCAGCGAGCGCGCCGCGTTCGATCTCGCCGCGGTCGAAATATTCGACCGGGTCGTTCGGCGCCGCACGAGCGAAGGCAAGATAAGGATCCATGCCGGAAGGACGATTGCCATCGTCGATGTCGACAAGGTCGGCCGGGCGGGTTAGCAACGGCACCGAAAATCGTCGCGTGCGCACCGGCGAGGCGTCGACCTCCGGCTCGTAGAAGCCGGTGACGAGGCCTGGGCCGCCGTTTTCCGCCCCTATATGGGCCGGCACAAAGTAGCGCTCGAAGAAGCTTCGGGCCTCCAACCGATTCGCCGGCGAAACGGTGCGCGCTGCGGCATAGGCTTCGGCAAAGGCGCCGAAATCGACGCCGAGCGCGCCGGAGCGGTAGGGTTTCGTCAGGACATGAAAGGCCGAGCGGCGAAAGGCGTCAAAGGCAGGGAGTTGGTCGTCCTCGTCCCAGCCCGGCAATTCGCCAAAGGACTTTTCGCTGAAGACTCGAGAAAGCGACACGACAGCCCCCGCCGCCGTCCAGTTCAGTCTTCTTCTTCGGTGGCGACGAGCTTCCAGTTCGGATCGCGCGAGCGCGCGTCACGAGCGAAGGTCCAGACGTCCTTAACCTCGGCGACGGTCTCGGGATCGCCGTCAATGACGGCGCCGGCCTTGTCGCGGGTCGCTGAAATCAGTTCGCTGACAATGCGCAGCGTGATGTGCGCCTCGCTGCCCTTCATCTCGGCCGAAACGATGTCGGCCTTGTCGATGCCGACGAAGGAGGACTGGATTTTTTCGGCTTTTGCCTCGCGGTCGCCGATGGCCGCGACAAAGCCGTCATAGACCTCGCGCGACAAAAGGTTTTTCAAGGTTTTGCGGTCGCCATCGGCGTAGGCCATGACGATCATCTCATAGGCCATCTTGGCGCCGTCGACGAAGGTCTTCGGGTCGAAGGTCGGATCATTGTCCTTGATCGCCCGCAGGCCCCGGTTGAGATCTGTGTCGGGCTTGGCAAAGGCGTCGATCGCCGTATAGGCATCGGCCGCCGGCTCTCCCGCCAGCCGCTTGCGCGGCAGCGAAACCACGTTCTCGGGTTTCTGGGCGGCATCCTTGTCGTTCTTGCGCCCTGCCGTATATGGATCGAAGGGCGGGCGTTCGTTGCCCGTGCGTCGGCCAAGCACGTTGCGCAGCTGGAAGAAGATCACCACCGCCGCAATCAGAAAGAAAATTGTGCCGAAGTCGAAGAAGCCCATATCTTGCGCCAATCAATCCCTGCTTTGGCCGGACCAGCGGCCAAGCAAGGGCCGCGATCACATAGCGTTCAGTATCCAAAGCATATAGAACGCATGGCGCAATCATTCAAATCAAAGGCAGCCATACCTATCTAACAGCTCTGGTGCCAGCGGCGATTGCTCGCCGGCCGGCAAAACATCGAAACGATCGGTCAAGATTTGCGTATCTCGCTGCTTCCCCTGTTTGTTCTTGCGCTTCCGCTGCTGGAGATAGCCGGTTTCGTCATTGTCGGCCGCCAGATCGGCGCGCTGGCGACGGTCGGGCTGGTGCTGGCCTCGAGCGTCGCCGGCGCCTTGCTCCTTCGACACCAGGGTTTTGGCGTCATGGCCAGGGTCCGTGCCGAAATGGATGCCGGCCACGATCCGAGCCGCCAGCTTGCGCACGGCGCCATGATCGTTCTGGCCGCGATCCTTTTGATCTTCCCCGGCTTCATCTCGGATATTTTCGGCATTCTACTGTTCCTGCCACCGGTGCGCGATCTTGCCTGGCGGATGCTGAAAGGCCGCATCGTGCTGGCCACCGATTTCGGCGTTGGTTTGCGGGCAAGGCAACGCGGCAAGACCATCGATCTCGACGACGGCGACTATTCGCGCGCCGACGACCATGCGCGCGGGCCTGACTCTCCGTGGCGCCGCCTCAAGGACGAGTAGCCGCAAGGCAACCGGCGTCTTTTGCAAACTTGTCTTGTCGTGCCGGCCATGATAGCGAACGCCCGAATTTCAATCCGGTCAGCAACGCTGCCCAGGCAAAAGGATCACAGCTTATGGCCAGCAACGACGACGCCCCGACCGGCGCAGCCAACGGTAATGGAAATGCGGAGCAGCCTTCGCTCAACGTGCTTGCGCAATATGTGAAGGACCTGTCCTTCGAAAGCCCCGGCGCGCCAAACTCGCTGCGCGGCCGCGACAAGGCCCCCGGCATCGCCATCAACGTCAACGTCAACGCCAACCCGCTTTCGGACAAGCAGTTCGACGTCAATTTGACGCTGAATGCCAAGGCGTCGTTCGACCAGGAAGTGCTGTTCAATGTCGAACTGGTCTATGGCGGCGTCTTCTCCATCAGCGGCTTCCCGCAGGAGCACATGCTGCCGATACTGTTCATCGAATGCCCGCGGCTGCTGTTCCCGTTCGCCAGGCAGATCATTGCCGAGGCAACGCGCAATGGCGGCTTCCCGCCGCTGATGCTCGACCCGATCGATTTCGCGCAGATGTTCCAGCAGAAGCTGGCCGAGGACCAGGCCGCCGCCAAGGTCAAGGTGAGCTGAAGGAGTTTGTCTCGATAGCGTTTGAGAAACCCGGCCTTGCGCCGGGTTTTTTTATGAGCCGCTGGCGGGACAGTGCCCCCTCTGGCCTTCCGGCCATCTCCCCCTTAAGTGGGGAGATCGGAACTTCACGTCAGCCTTCGCCAATCCTTCATCGTCGCAGGAATGAGCGAGGCGCTGGGACTGCCAATCTTTCCCACTGAGGGGGAGATGCCAAGTGGTGGCTAAAAGGGCAGGACAGAGGGGGCGACGGATCACTCCGCTCAAAATCACTATGCCGCGGAACTCGCTTCCCGGCCGATGCGCAGCCAAAGCGCCTTTTCGCCGAGGCTGCCAACCATGCCCGCGTGTGCAGCGCGCTCGGCATCGGTCAGGCGCGAGGGCAAGGCGATGGGCCTGACGCCGATCGAAATGTCGATGTCGTCGACATTCTGTCGTCCGCCCGCCGGCGTCATGATGCTGTCGAGGATGAGGCTGGCCTGCTTGCCGCCGATAAGCTCGATATAGACCTCGGCCAGCAATTCCGAATCGAGCAACGCGCCGTGCTTGGTGCGACGGCCATTGTCGATGCCATAGCGGCGGCAGAGCGCGTCGAGCGAATTGGGACCCATTGGATGCTTGCGGCGCGCCAGCGCCAGCGTGTCGACGATCCGTCCGGGATCGATGGCCGGATGGCCAAGCCGGCCGAATTCGAGATTGAGGAAGCCGATGTCGAAGCCGGCATTATGGGCGACCAGCTTGGCGCCGTCGATGAAGGCCAGGAACTCCTCGGCGATCTCCATGAAAGTCGGCTTGCCTTGAAGATCGGCGGCGCTAATGCCGTGCACGGCCTGCGCCTCGTGATGAATCGGGCGGCCTTGTGGGTTGATGTATTTGTGGAAGGTGCGGCCGGTCGGAAAGCGGTTGACCAGCTCGATGCCGCCAAGCTCGATGACGCGGTCCTCGCGCGTGTCGAGGCCGGTGGTTTCCGTATCGAAGATGATCTCACGCATCGAATCAGTCCATTGGTTCCGCGTCATTCTAGCCGAATCACACCCGGAACAAAATGGCAACAAGTAATGTGGGCTGCAAGCCTCTTAACCCGGCCTGGCTGCTTTATCCCCGACTAGTTCGGCGACGATCGCATTGACAGCCGCGCGGGCGGCGTCAAAGCCCTGGCCGGTGTCGACGACGAAGTCGGCGCGCCGGCGCTTTTCGGCGTCGGGAACCTGCCTGGCCAGGACCGACGCAAACTTTTCCTCGCTCATGCCCGGGCGCGCCAGCACGCGGGCGCGCTGGATCTCGGCCGGCGCGGTGACGACCACAACCTTGTCGACGCGATCGCGGCCGCCGGTCTCGAACAGCAGCGGTATATCGAGCACGGCAAGTGGCGCGCCGGCGGCACGATTTTGCGCCAGAAAGGCATCGGCGTCGGCACGGACCAGCGGATGGATGATCGCTTCCAGCCGTTTCAGCGCGGCGGCATCGCCGAGCACCCGTTCGGCCAACTTTGTGCGATCGACCGCACCGGATCGGGTGGTCCCGGGAAAGACCACCTCGACCATTGGGGCGGCCTTGCCGGCATAGAGGCGATGCACCGCCTCGTCGGAATCATGGACCGGCACGCCGGCCTCGGCAAACATCTTTGCCGTGGTCGACTTGCCCATGCCGATCGATCCGGTGAGGCCGAGCACGATCATGGCTTCGCGCCGATATCGGCAATGATCATTTGCCGCAGTTCGGCGGTGACCTGCGGCCTGGTGCCGAACCAGCGCTCGAAGCCGGGCACCGCCTGGTGCAGCAGCATGCCGAGCCCATCGACGGTCTTGAGGCCGCGCGCGCTGGCTGCGGCGAGCAACGGCGTTTCCAGCGGAACATAGACGATGTCGGTGACGATGGCGCGGTCGGGCAGTCTGCCCGGATCGGCGGACAGGCCTTCATTGCCATGCATGCCGAGCGCTGACGTGTTGACCAGCAGGCCGGCATCTTCGAGCAATTCACCGGCCGCCGCCATGCCATGGGCGGAGACGCCGGCACCGAAGCGGTCGCGCAGCTCCTGCGCCCTCGCAAGCGTCCGGTTCACGATGCGGATATCGTTGACGCCGCGCTGCTTTAGCGCATGGATGACCGCGCGAGCGGCACCGCCGGCACCGAGCACAACGGCCGGGCCGTCGGCCGCCCAACCCAGTGCATACTCGTCCAGATTGGCGGCAAAGCCATGGGCATCGGTATTGCCGCCCCACAATTCGCCATCCTCAAACCACAGTGTGTTGACCGCACCGATTTGTTCGGCCGCGTCGTCGCGGCGCGCCGCCAATGCGAAGGCGGCCTCCTTGTGCGGGATGGTGACGTTGCCGCCGCTATAGCCTTGTGCCTGCAGCGTTTGCAGGAATTCGGCAAACGCTTCTGGCGCAACGTCAATGGCCTCGTAGACGCCGTCGATGCCGTATTTCGCCAGCCAGTAGCCGTGGATCTTCGGTGACCTGGAATGGCCGATCGGGTGGCCGGTGACGAAGGCTTTTTTCGAGGCCTCAGCCATCGATCGCCCCGAGCTCACGCAGCTTGGCCAGCACCGGCAAAAGCGGCAGGCCAACAATGGTGAAGTAGTCGCCCTCGATCTTTTCGAACAGCTGGATGCCCTCGCCTTCGATCTGGTAGGCACCAACGCTGGACAACGCCTTGGCGCCGACGCGCGCCAGATGGCGGCCGATGAAGGCCGGATCGAGCTTGCGCATGGTCAGGCTGGCGATGCCGACATGCCGCCATAGAACCTGGCCGTCACGGGCCAGCACGACGGCGCTGTTGAGATGATGCGTCTTGCCCGACAACGCCAGCAGATGACGGCGTGCGCCTTCCATGTCGGCCGGCTTGTGGAACAGCTCGTCGCCGAGGGACAGCGTCTGGTCGCAGCCGAGCACCAGGGCGCCGGGCTTGCGCTGACTGACTTCGGTGGCCTTGGCCTCGGCAAGCACCAGGGCGACGTCCTCCGGCGACACGCCACTATTTTGCAGCGGCGCCTCCAGCGCACGTTCGTCGACAGAAGCCGGAACCGCTTCGACCACAACGCCGGCATTGACAAGCAGCGCCTTGCGGAACGGGCTGCCCGAGGCCAGGATGATTTTTTCGGCCATTTTTTTCGCCCCCGTTCCTGGCGCTCACTAGGGTGTGTCGAGATTCAGGTCAGGCCGAGCCGAAAATAGTGGCTTCCGAGAACCGGAGCGGAGCGTACTTTTCGTACGTGAGCACCGGAAGCGCAGGAAGCCGCCGTTTGTAGGCCGGCATCACCTGAATATCACACGCCCTAGCGCGTCTTGCCGCGCAGGGCAACGATAGCCGCAGCCGTCTCCTCGATCGAACGGCGGCTGACATCGATCATCGGCCAGCCATGCCGTGTGCAGATCTGGCGGGCGTAGGCGAGCTCTTCGGCGATCGCGGCGCGGTCGACGTAATCGGTCGGCTCGTAGGCGCTGTTGCCGAGAACGCGGTTCTGCCGGACCTGGGAGATGCGCTCGGCAGTGGCGATCAGGCCGACGATCAGTGGCCTCCTGGCGTAGACCAGGCTTTCCGGCACCGGCACGCCGAGCACGATCGGGATGTTGGCGGTCTTGATGCCGCGATTGGCGAGATAGATGCTGGTCGGCGTCTTCGAGGTGCGTGAGATGCCGACAAGCACGATGTCGGCATCGTCCATATTGGCCGGCAGCTGGCCGTCATCATGCTCCATGGTGAAATTGAGCGCGTCGATGCGGCGAAAATATTCGGCGTCCAGCACATGCTGGGCGCCGACGCGGCGGCCGGCCGGCGTGCCGAGATAGGACTGGAACACCGTCAGCACCGGCTCCAGTACCGAGACGCAAGGCAGGCCCATCGCCGCGCAGCGTTCATCGATGCCACGGGCAAGCTTCTGGTCGACGACGGTGTAGAGGATGATGCCCGGCTCCTCCTCGATGTCCTCGAACACTTTCGTCACCTGTTTTTCGGTGCGGATGAGCGGGTAGATGTGTTCGATGGCGCGCGCATCCTTGTATTGCGCGGAAGCGGCGCGGCCGGCGGCCAGCAGCGTTTCGCCGGTGGCGTCGGAAATCAGGTGAAGGTGAAAGAAGCTCTGCGGTTTGTTCACAGGATACATTCCAGGCTGTGGGCCGATGTGGATAAGCCGGGCGGAAAACTCGGCCACCGCCAAGCGACTGTATCAGATGCCGGTTTGTCCACAATTCGATGTGCTGTCGGCTTCTTCGGGCGGTTGGGGACAAGTCCGGGGACGGAGCTTTTTGCCTTCGCTTCATCCACAGGGGCAAGTTCCTTGGCCTGGCGGCAACGCATTGACTCCAGTCGGAAATTCCCGGCTTTCCACAAAGTCCTGCAATCCCGTTGGAGAAGCGCGCGACAATATGCTGGCTGGTCTTTTCCAGGGCAAAGCGGGACAGGAGACAACCACCACAACCAACAGACTCTTAGAATCATAAGATTCCTAAAAATAGAATATTTAATTATAGGGAAGCCTGGAAAGGCGAGCGCTCAATGCCTCAAGACCGGATCGTGCTGGACGTGTTGAGAGGCAAGGCAGCGTTTCCGCCGCCGCTCTGGATTATGCGCCAAGCCGGCCGCTATCTGCCGGAATACCGGGAGACGAGGAGACGGGCCGGATCGTTCCTCGATCTTTGCTACGACCCGGATCTCGCCGTCGAAGTGACGCTGCAGCCGATCGAACGCTTCGGCTTCGACGCATCGATCCTGTTTTCCGATATCCTTGTCGTGCCGCATGCGCTCGGCCGCGACGTGCGCTTCGAGGAAGGACGCGGCCCGCTGTTGACGCCGATCTCGGCTGCGGAGATCGAGGCTCTCGACGGCGAAACGTTTCACGTGAATCTCGAGCCGGTCTACGAGACGGTGCGGCGATTGCGCGCCAGACTGCCTGATGAAACGACGCTGATCGGCTTCTGCGGTGCGCCCTGGACGGTGGCGACCTACATGATTGCCGGCCACAGTACGCCCGACCAGGCGCCGGCCAGGCTGTTCGCCTATCGCGAGCCGGCGGCCTTTCTTCGGCTCCTGAAAGTGCTCGCCGATCATTCGGCTGCCTATCTGATCCGGCAGATCGAAGCCGGCGCCGACGTGGTGCAGATCTTTGATTCGTGGTCCGGCGTGCTCGACGAAGCGTCTTTCGAGTTGTTCTGCGTCCGGCCGGTGGCCGAGATTGTCCGGCAGGTGAAGGCTGTCCATCCCGACGTTCCGATCATCGGCTTTCCCAAAGGCGCCGGAGATCACTACCGGAGCTATCGCCAGACGACCGGCGTGACCGGGCTGGGCCTCGACTGGACCGTGCCATTGTCGACCGCGAAGGAATTGCAGCGTGACGGCGCCGTGCAAGGCAATCTCGATCCGCTGCGGCTGGTGGCCGGCGGCAAGGCGCTTGCCGACGGCGTGGGGGCGATCCTGAAGGTGTTAGGGGACCGGCCGCTGATCTTCAACCTCGGCCACGGCATCACGCCGGAGACGCCGCTCGCGCATGTCGAGCAGATGGTCAAACTGGTGCGGAGCGCGTCGTGACGATGATGGGCGCAGACAATGCGAACAGCACGAACAGCGGTAGCGGGGCGACGCGCCGCGCGGCAATCGCGATCGCCATTTTCCTCGTGCTGGCCGGGCTGCTGTTTCTCTTCGGGCCCGATGATTTCTATCCCTGGGCAAAGGCGATCCATGTGATTGCCGTCATCTCCTGGATGGCGGGCATGCTCTATCTGCCGCGCTTGCTTGTCTATCATGCCGATGCCGAAAAAGGCTCCGTCCAGTCGGAGACCTTCAAGGTAATGGAGCGCCGCCTGCTGCGCGGCATCATCAATCCGGCGATGGTGATTACCTGGGCGTTCGGCCTGTGGCTCGCCTGGAAAGGCTTTGGTTTTCAAGGCGGCTGGCTGCATGCCAAGATCGCTGCGGTGGTGGGTCTGTCGGCCGTGCATGGCTATTTCGCCGGCGCCGTCCGGAAATTTGCCGAAGACCGCAATGAAAAACCGGCAAGGCACTGGCGGATCGTCAATGAGATCCCCACATTGCTGATGGTCGTCATCGTCGTCCTGGTTATCGTGAAACCATTCTGACGTATTCGGTGCCCGCAAAAGGCGGCTTGCTCTTTCACCCGACCGACGATAAAAGACGGGTCTTCCTTCCCGTCATGCGCCGCCCGTCATCGCTTTCGGCCGCGCCCGGCATTTGTCGCATCCCGCCGATATTTTTCCCAAAGCTCATTCAGAGTCCGTCCATGCAAGAAATGAAACTCACCGAGTTCAAGAACAAGAAACCACCAGAGTTGATCGCCTATGCGGAATCGCTCGAGGTCGAGAACGCCAGCGTCATGCGCAAGCAGGAGCTGATGTTCGCGATCCTGAAGAAGCTGGCGGCACAGGATATCGAGATCATCGGCGACGGCGTCGTCGAAGTGCTGCAGGACGGCTTTGGCTTTCTGCGCTCGGCCAACGCAAATTATCTGCCAGGTCCCGACGACATCTATATTTCACCCTCGCAAATCCGGCGGTTTTCGCTGAAGACCGGCGATACGGTTGAAGGCCCTATCCGCAGCCCGAAAGAGGGCGAGCGCTATTTCGCGCTGCTCAAGGTCAACACAATCAATTTCGACGATCCGGAAAAAATCCGCCACAAGATCCACTTTGACAACCTGACGCCGCTCTATCCGACCAAGCGGCTGAAGATGGAGATCGACAATCCGACCACCAAGGACATCTCGCCGCGCGTGATCGACCTGGTCGCGCCGATCGGCAAGGGGCAGCGTGCGTTGATCAATGCGCAGCCGCGCACCGGCAAGACGGTTCTCATGCAGAACATCGCCCACTCGATCACCGCCAACCATCCGGAATGCTATCTGATCGTGCTTCTGATCGACGAGCGGCCGGAGGAGGTTACCGACATGCAGCGCTCGGTGAAGGGCGAGGTGATCTCGTCGACCTTCGACGAGCCGGCGGTACGCCATGTCCAGGTTGCCGAGATGGTGATCGAAAAGGCCAAGCGCCTGGTCGAGCACGGTCGCGACGTGGTGATCCTGCTGGATTCGATCACGCGTCTCGGTCGCGCCTACAACACCGTCGTGCCGTCATCCGGCAAGGTGCTGACCGGCGGTGTCGACGCCAACGCGCTGCAGCGGCCGAAGCGCTTCTTCGGCGCCGCCCGCAACATCGAGGAAGGCGGCTCGCTGACCATCATCGCCACCGCGCTGATCGACACCGGCAGCCGTATGGACGAAGTCATCTTCGAAGAGTTCAAGGGCACCGGCAACTGCGAAATCCAACTCGACCGCAAGGTGGCCGACAAGCGCATCTATCCGGCCATGGACATATTGAAGTCCGGCACCCGCAAGGAAGACCTGCTGGTTTCCAAGCAGGATCTGCAGAAGATCTTCGTGCTGCGCCGCATCCTGGCGCCGATGGGAACAACCGACGCCATCGAGTTCCTGATCGACAAGCTCAAGCAGACCAAGACGAATGCGGACTTCTTCGATTCGATGAATACGTAGGGTTGGGGGCTGGCCGTTGCCTTCGTCATCCTCGGGCTTGGCCCGAGGATCCATGCCGTGAGCTCTACCGGAGAAAGCAGCGGAGCAGAATTTGCGCCGTTGCAGCGCGCGAAAGTCACGGCATGGATCCTATGGTCTGCGCTGCGTCGCTTCGCTCCTTGCTTCGCCATAGGATTACGAATCCTATCTTCGGCGCAATAACCCTTCCAGCTCTTCAGCTTCCGTTACCACCGGCAGGCAGACCTGCCCCGTGCACAGCCAGGCGCCGGGCTCGGCCGTTGGCGGCAGGACGCCGCCCGGCAAGGCCGGCAGGTTTGTCGCCGAGCCAACAGGCACGACGATGTCCACCCGACGTGGGTCCGGATTTCGATTCGCAACCGGAACAAGCCTTGGATTCTCGGGTTTATCCACGATCACCAGTTTCAGCGGTTCGAGCGCCAGGGCACAGGCATTGACGATTCCTGCCTGGCCATAGGGCTGGTGCTCCGCCCGCCCGGCCGCATGCTCGGCGACTGTCCAGGCTTTTTCCCAGAGTTCGAGATCGCGGGTCAGCGACGACAATCGGACCATGGCTTCGATGATCTGCCCAGTGGCGGAAGGAATGGCCTCGTCGACATCGCCGCGGATGCGGATCGGCACATCCGTGCTGTTCGATGCGGTCAGATAGTAGCCGGTCTTGTCGCTGTCCCGGTGCCAGAGATCGAGTTGCTCAATGAAGTTCCCGGCGCGATCGATATAGTCGGGATTGCCGGTCGCCTCGAACAGCGAGACCGCCGCATTGGTCATGGCGGCATAGTCGCTCGAAAGAGCCGGGAACAGCCTCTTTGCGCCGAGCATGGAATGCGACAGACGGTTATCGCGCCCGGCAGCCGCAATGGCGGCAAAGGCCGCTGCCGCCGCTACGATCCAGTCGGATCGGCCAAGCGATCGCCCGGCCTCTGCAAGCGCTGCGATCATCAGACCATTCCAGTCGGTCAGTGCCTTGCCGTCACGCCCTGGCCGGATGCGCTGTGCCCTCGCCGCGAGCAATTTTTCTTTCAGCGGGACGAGCTGTTGGCGGTCGATCACACTTTGCGTCTGCTGGGCTTCTGTCTGGCGGATGATCGGCTTGCCCTCCCAGCCGTGCGGGTCGGCAAGTGTGAAGTAGTTGAAAAACAATGCTGATTCGTCATCAAGGGCAAGCTCGACCTCATCCTTGCTCCAGGTATAGAACAGCCCTTCTTCCCCTTCGCTGTCGGCATCGAGACTGGCAGCGAAGGCACCGCCCTCGACCCGCATTTCGCGCAACAGCCAGGCAATCGTCTCTTCGATTCGCAACCGGAACAATTCCTTGCCAGTTGACGCATAGGCCCAATTGCACAGCCGGACGAGTTGGGCATTGTCGTAGAGCATCTTTTCGAAATGCGGCACCAGCCATTCGGCGTCGGTCGAGTAGCGACTGAGGCCACCGCCGACATGGTCGTAGATGCCGCCGGCCAGCATCTTTTCGAGGCTGAGGAGAACGGCGTCACGATGGGCTGCGGTGCTGTCGCGCAGCCAGGACAGCCAGAGGCTCTGCATGAACGGCGCGTTGGGGAATTTGGGTGCGCCGCGCAGGCCGCCCAGCTCGCGGTCGATCATGCCGTCAATGCCGTTGGCGAGCTTCGCTAGCGTGTCGCTGTCGAGTACGGCCTTGGCATGGCTGCCCGCCAGCCGCGCCTCGACATGCGTAGTCAAACCGTCGGCGCTTTGGTTAACGCTTTCTTTCTTCTCCCGCCAAGCCTTGTCGACCGCCTCCAGCACCTGGACGAAGCCCGGGCGCCCGTAGCGGGCTTCGCGAGGGAAGTATGTGCCGCCCCAGAACGGCTTGCCGTCCGGCGTCAGGAACATGGTCAGCGGCCATCCGCCCTGCTCGCCCATCGAGGACAGCGCCGCCATGTAGATCTGGTCGATGTCGGGGCGCTCCTCGCGGTCGACCTTGATATTGACGAAGAGACGGTTCATGACGGCGGCGACGCCGTCGTTCTCGAAGCTCTCATGCGCCATGACGTGGCACCAGTGGCAGGCAGCGTAGCCGACTGACAGCAGGATCGGACGCTGCAGCGCCTGTGCTTCGGCCAGAGCGGCAGGCGACCATGGCCGCCAGTGCACCGGATTGCCGCTGTGCTGCTGCAGATAGGGACTGGCCTCTTCGGCAAGCAGGTTTTGTGCAGGCAATGTCACGGCGCAACTCGATGGTGGATTGAACAGGCATAGCTAGGGCGCTTCGGCAGAGCGGGCAAATGATTTCAAAAGACTCCATCGTGGCACTGTCGAGCGGGCGCCTGCCGGCCGGCATTGCGGTGATCCGAATTTCGGGGCCGCAGAGTCGATTCGTAGTCGAAACGATTGCCGGATCGGCCGTGCCGAACCGCGTTGCTAGCTATCGCAAGTTACGGGCGCCGGACGGATCGGTGCTGGACAGCGGCCCGGTCGTCTTCTTTGCCGGTCCCGACAGTTTTACCGGCGAGGACGTTGCCGAGTTCCATGTGCATGGCGGACGCGCCGTCGTGGCGAAGATGCTGGAAACGATCACCTCCTTCGACGGCGTCAGGCATGCCGAGCCGGGTGAATTCACCCGCCGCGCCTTTGTCAACGGCAAGCTCGATCTGGTCGAAACCGAGGCGCTGGCCGATCTCATCAATGCCGACACCGAGGCGCAGCGGCGCTTTGCCGTGCACAATGCCGAAGGCGTGCAGAGCGAACTCTATCTGGGCTGGCGCCGACGGCTGATCCACGCCCGCGCGATGATCGAGGCCGAGATCGATTTTGCCGACGAGGACGACGTGCCGGGTTCGGTCGCCGACACAGTCTGGTCCGACGTGCGGGCCATGATCGCCGAGATCGAGCGCCATGTCGCCGGCTTCCGCGCTGCCGAAATCATTCGCGACGGGTTCGAAGTCGTCATCCTCGGGGCGCCGAATGCCGGCAAATCCAGCCTGTTCAACGCTCTGGCGCGGCGCGAGGCGGCGATCGTCACCGATGAGCCGGGCACGACCCGCGACCTGCTCGAGGTGGTGCTGGACCTCGAAGGGGTGCGGGTCCGGGTAACCGACACCGCCGGTCTGCGCGAGGCGCCCGGCAAGATCGAGGCGATCGGCATCGAGAAGGCCAGGGCCAAGGCGCACAGTGCGGACCTGCTGTTGCTGCTTGAGGATATGGCTGAGCCAATGGCGATCGGTGTGCTGCCGGGCGCCATTCCGGCGCTGAGGGTCGGAACGAAGGTTGATCTTCTGAGGGGCGAATCACCCTCGCCCGCGGCGCACTACGATATCGCTATCTCGACGCAGGACGGCACGGGAGTGGCCGAATTGCTGGACGAGATCGGGCGGCACGCCGCAGCGCAGATCGGCCAGGCCGGCGATATCCTGCCGTCGCGGCTGCGGCACGTCGAGCTGCTCAATGAGACGAAACGCTTCCTGCTTGCGGCAGCGGCAAGTAGTGACCGCGGACAGGAATTGCGCGCCGAGGAACTGCGCCTGGCGGCGGATCGGCTCGGACGGATCGTCGGCGCGGTCGATGTCGAGGATATGCTCGACGTGATCTTTTCGCAATTCTGTATCGGCAAGTGACTCACGTGAAACATTGGGAAGAATACGCCCCAGTGATTCACGTGAAACGCTGGGGCGGTCAGTGGAGGGCATTGTTTCACGTGAAACGATTCGCTGTGCAAATGTCGCAGGTGCTGCAGGTTGAGGGGTTAGGTGCGGCCCTCGCCTTCTCCCCCTGTGAGGCCTTTGCAGAGAAGGCGCATAGATATGCGATTTGAGGCATATATGCCTTTTTGAGCGTCGGAGAGCGCTGCTTGGCCGTTC